>NZ_JANSHN010000020.1:0-12246 GCF_047461655.1 Synechococcus sp. W55.1 | reverse complement strand
CAGGCGATGCTGGCCCAGTTTTTTCGCGAGTCAATGGATCGGTTTGATGAGCGCACCCGGGCTATTGAACGGCGCACAGAAGCACTGGAACGGCGCACCGACCAGATGGCGGAAGAGATGAGGGAGATCCGGCAGGAGATTCGGGATCTGCGCCGCGATTTTTTGGAACGGCGTTGACTGCCAACAGACCGAGCGCTCACAGCCCTGCTCCCAGAGGAAGAGAGGGGTTGTGCGAGATGACAAGGCTAGTATGGCAGCAAAGAGACTTTTGGCCGAGACGGTTTATGGCTTTGGCAATGGGATCCGTTTCTGCACCATCAAGAGCTCGCCTGAGTTTGGCGGAATACCTTGCTTATTCGGATGGCAGTGATACCCGCTATGAGCTGGTGGCAGGGGAGTTGGTGCCTGTGGCCCTTCCGACTGGGCGGCATGTGCAGATTCAAAAGTTTCTCAGCTGGGTTTTTGAGGCAGAGATTGCGCGGCAGAAGTTGCCCTGGACGGTGATACAGGGAGGTCTGGGGATCCAGTCGCCGCGGGGCAGCCACCGGTGGGATACGGTGCGGATCCCGGATGTGGTGGTGCTGCCTTTGGAGCAGTGGCAGGAGATGGGATCCCGGGAGGCGTTGATCCGCCTGGAGGATCCGCCGCCGCTACTGGTGGTGGAGGTAGTCAGTGAGTCCAGCCGGGCAGCAGACTATCGGGCCAAGCGGGCGGAATACTGCGTTTTGGGAATTGGCGAGTATTGGATTGTCGATCCGCTGGAAGAAAAAGTAAGCCTGCTGCTGCTCCACGAAGGCTGGTACGATGTGCTGGAGCTGCAAGGATCCGAGCGGCTGCCCTCGAAGGTTTTTGTGGGGCTGGAGTTACAGGCGGGGGAGATCTTGGCTGCGGATTCGGGTTATTCTGGTAGAGCCGCGGGGAGTTAGCTCAGTTGGTAGAGCGCTGCGATCGCACCGCAGAGGTCAGGGATTCGAGTTCCCTACTCTCCATCGCCCTCACCCCTGGCCCCTCTCCCAGCAGGAGAGGGGTGGTAGGATTTCCTTATTCCGTAGTGCTTCAGTAACCATGACACCTGAGCAAGAGCAGTGGCTGATTCAAGCCATCCAAGAGTTGCAAGCCTCCCAAAGAGAGCTGCAAGCCTCCCAAAAAGAATTGCAAGCTGCCCAGCAGGAGCTGCGTCTTGTCCAGCAAAACCAGCAGGTTTTGATTCAAGAGCTGCGGGAGGGACAGGCGATGCTGGCACAGTTTTTCCGCGAGGCACTGGATCGCTTTGACGAGCGCACCCGAGCCATTGAACGCCGCACAGAAGCCCTGGAACGGCGCACTGACGAGATGGCCCGAGAGATGCGGGAGATGCGGCAAGAGATTCGGGATCTGCGCCGCGACTTTTTGGAACGGCGGTAGCTTGGGCCCAAGCGCTCTGCGTTGCTAATGTAACCATCCCCGGATCCTTACTCCCAGGGGGAGATCTAGGGTGGTAGGATTTCCTTGTTCTGTAGCGCCTTGGTAACCATGACACCTGAGCAAGAGCAGTGGCTGATTCGGGCCGTCCAGGAGTTGCAAGCTGCCCAGCAGAACCAGCAGGTTTTGATCCAAGAGCTGCGGGAAGGGCAGGCGATGCTGGCGCAGTTTTTCCGCGAGGCGCTGGATCGCTTTGACGAGCGCACCCGAGCCATTGAACGGCGCACGGAAGCTGTGGAGCGCCGCACCGAAGCTTTGGAACGGCGCACTGACGAGATGGCCCAAGAGATGCGGGAGATGCGGCAAGAGATTCGGGATCTGCGCCGCGACTTTTTGGAACGGCGGTAACTTGGGCCCAAGCGCTCTGCATTGCCGACGCCCTCACCCCCAGCCCCTCTCTCTCAGGGAGAGGGGAAATTGGCGGGATTTTGGGTAGGAAGGGATCCCACCTAGATTAATCTAGAGGAACTTTGTCTGGCCTCACTGGCATTTGCCCTTCCCCACGAGTTTGCCTATGTCTGTCATCCGTGCCCTCCACAGGCAGTTGGTAACCAAAGAGCGCTCTGCCGAAGAGATCGCCCGCGAGTACCTGGAGCGCCTGGCCCAACTGGAGCCGCAGCTTAAAAGCTTTATTACTGTAACTGAAGAACTGGCTCTGCAACAGGCCAAGGCGGTGGACGCCCGCATTCGGGCCGGGGAAGAGATTGGCCCTTTGGCCGGGATCCCGTTAGCTGTCAAAGACAACCTCTGTACCCAAGGGATCCGCACCACCTGTGCCTCCCGGATGCTGGAGGGGTTCATTCCCCCCTACGAGTCAACAGTGACGGCGCGGCTGGCGGCTGCGGGCATGGTGACGGTGGGCAAGACCAACCTAGACGAGTTTGCCATGGGCAGCTCCACGGAAAACTCCGCCTTTCAGCGCACCGCCAATCCCTGGGATCTGACGCGGGTGCCAGGGGGATCCTCTGGGGGATCGGCGGCGGCGGTGGCTGCCGACCAAGCGGTGGTGGCCCTGGGCTCAGATACGGGGGGATCCATCCGCCAACCGGCAGCTTTTTGTGGGGTGGTGGGCCTCAAGCCCACCTACGGGCTGGTGTCTCGCTACGGGCTGGTGGCCTTTGCTTCGTCTTTGGATCAGGTGGGGCCGTTTGGGCGCACGGTGGAGGATGTGGCCTTGCTGCTGCAGGGGATCGCCGGCCATGACCCGATGGACTCCACCAGCCTGAAGGTGGATATCCCGGACTATAGCCAGGCTCTGATCCCGGACATCAAGGGGTTCAAAATCGGGGTGATCCGCGACTTGCTGGGGGAAGGATGCGGCGAGGAGACCCGCGCTGCCGTGCAAGCGGCCATTCAACATCTGCAGGAGCTGGGGGCGGAGATCCTGGAGATCGACTGCCCCAGTTTTCGCTATGGCCTGGCCACCTATTACATCATTGCCCCTTCGGAAGCCTCTGCCAATTTGGCCCGCTACGACGGGGTGAAATACGGCCTGCGGGAACCTGCCGACTCGCTGCTGGCCATGTATGGCAAGACCCGCGCCCACGGCTTTGGGCCAGAAGTCAAGCGGCGCATCATGATCGGCACCTATGCCCTCTCTTCGGGGTACTACGACGCCTACTACCTCAAGGCTCAGAAGGTGCGCACCCTCATCAAGCAGGACTTCCTCAAGGCTTTCGAGAAGGTGGATGTGCTGGTCAGCCCCACCACCCCCACCCCAGCCTTCAAGCTCGGCGAGCGGGAGGATCCCCTCAGCATGTACCTCTGCGACCTGATGACGATCCCGGTGAACTTGGCGGGATTGCCGGGATTGAGCCTGCCCTGCGGGTTTGCCGATGGGCTGCCCATTGGCCTGCAAATTGTGGGCAATGCCCTACAGGAGAGCAAGGTGCTGCGGGTGGCCTATGCCTATGAGCAAAGCACCGACTGGCACAAACAGCGCCCCCCGTTGGAAAAGCCCAAGGAATCCGCTCCTGCCCAGCCCAAAGCCAAGAGCAAGTCCGGCAAAGGCAGCAAAAAATCCAAAAGCTGAGGCGGGAAGGGCGGCAACTAGGCCATGCCCATCTGGTTGGCCGCTGAAAAGCGTTCCATAAAGCGCAGGAAGCGATCCCACTCTGCCTCGGTTTCCATGTCGTAGGTCACTTCCAGGGCTTTGAATTCCCCGTTCAGGAACTTGGCCCTGATGTTGCGGGTGGTCAGCTCCCCTTCCTCATCGATCATCCGCATGCCGAGGATGTTTTGCGTATCGGATTTTAGATCCTCGAAGCGGAAAATCGCGGATCCCCGGTTGCCGGTCTTGGATTTCAGCACTCGCACCTGGGTGGGCACCTCTTGGATGCCGGGGGAGAACTCGATACTGGCCATGATGTCCTACGAAACACGATGATTTAAGCCATTATAACCGGCCAGTCCCCGCATCCTGCTCCAGAAAATCTCTCAGCTCCTGGGCCGTCATCTGCTCCAGGTGATGGCCGGCCTGCCGTTGGGCTTCTGCCACATCGGGGATCCGGTCGCACAGGGCGCCAACCCGAAGGGGAAGAGGCTGGGCTGCCAACCCAGCGCGCGCTGCCGGAGTCACCTGGCCACAGAGGATGAGCAGGGGTTTTTGGGCTTGGATAGCCTGCTCCAGCACGGCCCCCACCACCTTTCCCATCGTGCTTTGTTCGTCGAGGCAGCCCTCTCCGGTGACGACCAGATGGCAGCGGCGGATGCGCTCCGGCAGGGCCAATTGCTGGGCCAGCAAGCGGATCCCGGACTCCAGAGTGGCCCCCAAAAAAGCCACCAACCCTGCTCCCGCTCCCCCTGCGGCTCCGGCCCCTGGGATCCCGGCCACTGCCCGGCCCAGGTCTCGCTCCACCACCGTTGCCCAATGGGCCAAGGCTTGCTCCAACTGCTGCACTTGCGGGGGGGTAGCCCCTTTCTGGGGCGCAAAGACGGCGGCGGCTCCCCACGGGCCGGTGAGGGGATTCTGCACATCGCAGAGGCCGCGGACCCGTTTCCCCTGCCAAACAGGCTGTTCGGGGGGCTCGATGCGCGCCAGCCGGGCCAGCTCCGCCCCACCCCAGCCGATGGGATCCCCAGCTCCATCCAACAGGCGATAGCCTAAGGCCTGCGCCATGCCCGCCCCTCCATCCACGGTGGCGGATCCCCCCAGACCTATCCAGATCTCGGCAATAGGCTCTCGGCAGACGGCCCGCAACAGCTCTCCCAGGCCATAAGTGGTGGTGCGGGTGGGATCCCGCCGCTCCGGTGGCACCAAGGTCAGGCCGGCCACCTGGGCCAGCTCCAACAGGGCCAGCTCTCCTGCCACCCCGTACTCCGCCCAGACGGGATCCCCCAGGGGGCCGGTGACCCACAGACCCTTTTTCTCTCCCCCCAGCGTCGGCAGCAATACCTCTAGGGTGCCCTCTCCCCCATCGGCCAAGGGGAGCCGCTCCACCTCGGCCTCCGGCAGCACCTGTTGGATCCCGCGGGCCATGCTCTCTGCCGCCGCCGTGGCTGTTAGGGATCCCTTAAAACTATCCGGGCAAACCAAAATCCGCCGCGGTGGGCTGCTGAACTGGGATCCCTTTGCCTGGAAACCCGCATCCAGCATGGAACCTCCTCGGCGGCGCTAAAAGGTGGATTGCAAGCCTAGCCCTCCTCCTCTGCTGGCGAAGGCTGATCCGCGCTGGCAGGCTGGGAGGCACTGCCCAAAGATTGCTCCAGGGCTAGGCGCTGCTCCATGACCCGCAGGAAATAGCCGCCCATCATCGCGCCGGAGAGCATTTTGGCCAAGCTCTCGCGGTTGGTGATGATCTGAACCCCGAATTGATCGGAGGGCAAGCTCCCCACCAAGCTGCGGATGTTGTGGCCCAAGATCTCCAGCACTTCCGGGGAAGAATTGCGGGCAATATCCTGAAAGACGCTGGGATCCTGAGATTGCAGGTATTGCCAGAGCCGGTTGTCGGGGCTCGGAGTTTGCACTGCCTCAAAACCAGGGATGAAGTTCAACGGGCTCGCCATGGAGTAACCAAGCTCCACAAACACAGCAGATGCCATCCCAACCGGGCCGCTCGGCCTGATCCCACAGGCCTTTGCCGTTCCCGGAATTTGGGCTATGTCAAAGCTAACACCCCATCCTCACCCTCTCCGGTACGGGATCCCACCCTTCTGCGGCGGCAAATGCCGTACCTAAGTAACGGCCGGGGATCAAGCGCTGGCTTCTGAGGTCTCCTCCTCGGCAACCAAGGCAGCGGGTACCACTGTAACTCCCACAATGCTGTCTTCCGGATCCAGGCGCTGCACCAGCACCCCGGTCGCCTCGCGGGACTGGGTGGGAATGGCCTTGGCCAACTGGCGCATGACAATGCCCCTGGCGGTTACCAACAGGATCTCGTCTTCGGCATTGACGATGCGCAGGGCCGCCAGCTCGTCCGACGCCTGGCGGAACTTGGTGGCGATCACCCCCTTGCCGCCGCGGTTTTGCTGGCGGAAATTGTCGATGGCCGAGCGCTTGCCCCGCCCTTCTTTGGTGATCACCAGCACCCAAGGGTTAGCCAGCTTCTCCCCCTCTCGCTCGGCAGCCATCACCGATTCGGCAGAGATAATATCCATGCTGACGATGTCATCGCCGGCGTTGAGGGTAATGGCCCGCACGCCCCGGGTGGCCCGTCCCAGAGGGCGCAGTTGCTCGTCATCCGCCGGGAAGCGAATGGACATGCCTTGGCGGGTCGCCATCACCACATCATCGCTGGAGCGGGCGCGGCGCACCCAGCGCAGTTCGTCGTTTTCTTCCAGAGAGATGGCAATCAGGCCGTTGGAGCGTACATTGGCAAAGGCGCTGAGGGCCGTTTTTTTGATGTAGCCCCCGCGGGTCAGCATCACCAGATATTCGTCGTCGCTGAACTGGCTCACCGGCACCATGGACGTAACCCGCTCTTCCCGGGTGATCGGCAGCAACTGAACGATGGCGCTGCCGCGGGCGGCGCGGCTCCCCTGGGGGATCTGGTGGGCGGGCAGGGTATAGACTACGCCCCGATTGGTGAAAAAGAGGATGGTGTCGTGGCTGCGACAGGCAAAAAACTGTTCGATGGCATCGTCTTCTTTGATGCGGGCGCCGGCTTTGCCGCGGGTGGCTCGCCCCTGCACCTGGAACTCCTCAAGGCCCATGCGCTTGATGTAGCCCTGCTCGGTTAGAAAGATAACCGTCTCCCGATTTTCGATCAGATCATCCGTTCCCAGCTCCCCATCCTCCAAACAGAGGCGGGAACGGCGCGGGCTGGCAAAGCGGGCTTTGAGCTGCTGCAGCTCTTCGCTGATGATCTGCATCACCCGTTCTCGGCGGGCCAGAATATCCCGCAGGTCGGCAATTTGCCTCACCAAGTCTTCGTGCTCGGCCTGGATTTTTTCCGCTTCCAGGGCGGTGAGGCGGCGCAGCTGCATCTGCAGGATCCCGTCGGCTTGGGCTTCACTCAGGCCCAACACCGCCTGCAATTCCTCTCGGGCTGTGGCGGTATCGGCGGCTCCCCGAATGAGGGCAATCACCCGATCCAACTGCCCCAAAGCCAAGAGATAGCCCTGCAGCAGGTGATCCCGCTCTTCGGCTTTTTGCAGCTCGTAGCGGGTGCGCCGCTCGATCACCTCTTCCCGAAAATCCAGAAAAGCCTGCAGCGCGTCCCGCAGGGTCAGGGTGCGCGGCTCGCCGTTGAGGATGGCCAGCATGTTGACCCCGAAGTTGGCCTGCAGGGGGGTTTGCTTGTAGAGGTTGTTGAGCACCACCTGCGGCTGGGCATCCCGCTTTAGCTCGATCACCACCCGCATGCCGCTGCGGTCGCTCTCGTCGCGGATGTCGGCAATGCCTTCCAGTTTTTTCTCGTTGACCAGCTCGGCGATCTTCTCAATCATGGCTGCCTTGTTGGTCTGGTAGGGCAGTTCGGTGATAATGATGGCGTCCCGAACCGGTCGGCCCCGCTGCTCGATCGTCTCCACCCTGGCCACCCCCCGCAGGGTGATGGAGCCGCGCCCGGTGGTGTAGGCTTCGCGGATGCCCTCCTGGCCCATGATCAGCGCCCCGGTGGGGAAGTCGGGGGCCGGGATCCACTGCATCAACTCCAGGCTGGTCAGGTTGGGGTTGTGGATGAGGGCGATCAGGCCGTCCACCAATTCGCCCAAGTTGTGGGGCGGGATGTTGGTGGCCATGCCCACGGCGATGCCGGAAGAGCCGTTTAAGAGCAATTGCGGGATCCGCGCCGGCAGCACCAGCGGCTCTTGCTGGGATCCGTCGTAGTTGCCGACAAAATCGACAGTGTTGGCGTCAATATCTTGGAGCAGGGCTTCTTGGGCAAAGGCAGTCAGCCGACACTCGGTATAGCGCATGGCTGCCGGCGGGTCGTTGTCTACAGAGCCGAAGTTGCCGTGCCCATCCACCAGGCGCTCCCGCATGGAGAAATCCTGGGCCATGCGCACCAGCGCATCATAGACGGCCTGATCCCCGTGGGGATGGTATTTCCCAATTACATCCCCCACGACGCGGGCACACTTGCGAAAGGGGCGATCCGCCGTCAGGCCCAACTCGTGCATAGCGTAGAGAATGCGGCGGTGCACCGGCTTCAGGCCATCCCGCGCATCTGGCAAAGCCCTCCCGACGATCACGCTCATGGCGTATTCCAGGTAGGACTGCGACATCTCCCGCTGCAGGTCGGTGGAGATGATGCGCGCCGTCGATTCGTTGTCGCTCATGGGGTTGGGTTATCGTTGAGGGATCCCAGTCGGCCTTGGCGCAGTGGGTTCATGGAAGTTTATCGAGAAGCCAACCTTGGCCGTGGCAGACTGAAGGTGATTGAATTGAGCAGAAAGCTTTTGTATTCCCAGTCTACCATTCGCCCTTTGTGAAGGCCGGCTGACTTCCAGCAGGAGATGCCCAGTGGTTCATCAGCAGCCCCAATCTGCAGCTTCTCAGGGATCCCGTCCCATCCGCATGGGACAACCGGGTGGCCATCGCCCTTTGGTGCGTCGTGGGATCCCTTCCCAGAGGTTGCGGGATCTGTATCACCTGTTGTTGACCCTCTCCTGGCCAGGTTTTTTGGGGGTGTTGGCTGGGGGGTATATCTTGGCCAATGTCGGCTTTGCATTGCTCTATTTGATTCGGTACCAACAACATTGCCAATGCCCGTTCAGGCCACTTTGGGGATGCGTTTTTCTTCAGCGTGCAGACAATGGCCAGCATCGGGTACGGGGCTATGTATCCCCTCAGCCTTTACGCCAATCTCCTAGTTACCCTAGAAGCCATGTTGGGGGTGGCGGGCACGGCAGTGGCGACAGGTTTGGTCTTTGCTCGTATTTCTCGGCCCACCGCTCGGGTCATGTTTAGCCGGGTCTCCGTTATTCGGGTTCAAGATGGCTACCCCACCCTGATGTTTCGGGCTGCTAACCAACGCTTTAACCAGATTGTCGAGGCTCAGATTGCCTTACCTTGGCCTGCAACCAAATCTCAGCAGAAGGGGAGTGGATGCGGCGGCTTTATGATCTGCGACTGGTACGCTCCACGTCTCCCATTTTTGCCATCACCTGGACGGTGATGCACCGGATTGAGCCGGATAGCCCTCTCTACGGCCTCACGGATCAGGATTTACAGATGGGCCAAGCGGAGCTGATCGTCACCTTGACCGGCATCGACGATACCTTTTCCCAAACCATCTATGCTCGCCACTCCTACTTGGCCGATGAGATTCTCTGGGGCCACCGATTTGCCGATATTCTCCACCTGGACAGCAACGGGCATCGCTATGTGGATTACTCCCACTTTCACACCACTCTGCCAGCTTGAGCCCCATGCCTCACTCTGAGTGGGATCCAGATAGGGATCCCTGAGGGAAATCATAGAAGAAAACCTATCATCTAGCGTGATCTCTATAGTAACGTTCAATGATAGGCTGCCCATAGCGTGGAGGGCTTTGGGGCATGCTGAGCCAAGCGAAAGAACAACAGTCCGGCAACAGGAGATTTCTGGGTTGGCACCGACGTCTGAGCCTAGACAACTGGCGCGGGGATCTCTTCGGCGGGCTGACGACAGCGATTGTTTCCTTGCCGATGGCCTTGGCCTTTGGGGTGGCTTCGGGGGCAGGGCCGGTGGCGGGCTTGTACGGAGCAGTATGCGTGGGCTTTTTTGCGGCTCTGTTTGGGGGTACGCCCACGCTCATCTCCGAACCCACCGGGCCGATGACTGTGATGATGACGGCGGTGGTTGCTAATGTTACAGCTCGTTACCCGGAGCAGGGGCTGGGGCCGGCCTTCACCGTGGTGATGCTGGGGGGCTTATTTCAGGTGTTGTTTGGATCCCTGAAACTGGGTAAATACATCACCCTCATGCCCTACAGCGTTATCTCCGGCTTTATGTCCGGGATCGGCTGGATCATGATTTTGCTGCAGATCCCGCCGCTGCTGGGCCACGCCAGCCAGGGGGGAGTGATTGGGGCGGTGCAGAACCTGCCGACCTACTTGCTCAACCTCAAGATGCCAGAGCTGGGGCTGGGGCTGCTGACGCTTGCCATCCTTTTTGGCTATCCCAAGCCCTGGCGACGGGTGGTGCCGCCGCAGTTGGTGGCTTTGCTCGTGGGCACGCTGGCGGCCAGCTTGTTCATGGCCGATTGGGATTTGCGGCGCATTGGCCCTATCCCCACCGGTTTGCCGCAGTTGCAGTGGCCGCAGTTGCCCTTTGCTTCCCTGGCCAACTTGGTGCTGGATGGGGTGGTGCTGGGGATGCTGGGCTGCATCGACACCCTCTTAACGGCAGTCATTGCTGATAACCTCACCCGCACCCGCCACGACTCCGACCAAGAGCTGATCGGGCAGGGGATCGCCAATATTGTCTCTGGCTTCCTGGGGGGCTTACCGGGAGCCGGCGCCACCATGGGCACAGTGGTGAACATCCAGTCGGGCGGACGTACCCCTCTAGCCGGCATTACCCGAGCGTTAATCCTGCTGATGGTGGTGCTGTTTGCCGCTCCCCTCACGCAAGGGATCCCAATGGCGGTGCTGGCAGGGATCGCCTTTAAGGTGGGGGTGGATATCCTCGACTGGAGCTTCCTCAAGCGGGCCCACCGCCTTTCCCTCAAAGGGGCAGCCATCATGTACGGAGTGATGTTCATGACGGTGTTTGTGGATCTCATCGCTGCAGTGGGAGTGGGAGTGTTTGTGGCCAACTTGCTCACCATTCAACGCCTCAGCGAGATCCACTCCGAAGAGGTGAAAGCCATTACCGATGCCGATGATGCGGTGGATCTCACTCCCCGTGAGAGGGAATTGCTGCGCCAGGGACGCGGCCAGGTGTTGCTGTTTTACCTGAGCGGGCCGATGATCTTCGGGGTTTCCCAAGCCATTTCCCGCCAACATCAGGCGGTGGCCTCCTGCCAAGCCTTGGTGCTGGATTTGTCGGATGTGCCGATGCTGGGCGTTTCCGCAACGCTATCCCTGGAAAATGCCATCCGCGAGGCCCTGGATCGGGGCAAACAGGTGTGGATTGTTGGGGCCAAGGGCCGGATCCGGCAGCGCCTAGAAAGCCTGCATCTGCCACTGTCCCCAGAGCGGTTTGTGGACAGCCGTGAGGTGGCTTTGGCCGAGGCTGTTGCCCAGTTGGGCTTGCCGCTCGAGGCCAGTCCCCTGGTTTGAGTAACCCCAATTGGCCTGAGCCACAAAGCTGCGGGATCCGTTTGCCAGATCTAGGTTAAGTCTGAGTCTATGCAATGGAAGGGTCGGGTCGCCTACTTGGCAACCCTGCATCGCAAAGAACAGGTCATCGGCCCTCTCTTGGCCGAACATTTGGGGATTCAAGTCCAAGTAGTAGCTTTCGACACCGACCAACTGGGCACCTTCTCGCGGGAGCGGCCCCGACCGGGGGATCCCATCCACACTCTGCGCCTGAAGATTGCAAGGGCTTTGCAGGATCATCCTGAAGCTCTGGGCTTGGCCAGCGAGGGGTCCTTTGGCCCCCACCCCCAGATCCCTTGGATCCCTTGGAATCAGGAGTGGGTCATGCTCAGGGTTTTTGAACCCGGCGCGGAGCCCTTGGAGCTGGTCGGCTATGCAGAGAGCACCCAAACCAATTTCAGCCATCGCTGGGTGCAGAGCTGGGCAGAAGCGCTGGACTTTGCCCAAAGGGCGGGTTTTCCCCAGCACGCCCTGATCGCCCTCGACCAGCCAGAAAAGCCCCAGGTTATCCACAAAGGAATCCAAGACGAAGCAACCCTGAAGCAGGTGGTGGGGGAGCTGCTGGCTCGGCAGGGTGGCCTGCATCTGGAAACCGACATGCGGGCCATGTGCAACCCAACCCGGCTCCAAGTCATCGCAGCCGCCACCCAAAACCTAATCGCCAAAGCCCAAAGCCTGTGCCCGGCCTGCGGCACTCCTGGCTACTGGCAGATCCGCTCGGTCTCTGGACTGCCCTGCGGCCAATGTGGCGCCCCCACCCCCGTGGCCAAGGCTTGGGTATATGGCTGTGCTCGCTGTTCCCACACCCACACCGAGCCTGTGGCAGAGCCCTGGGCGGATCCCGCTCAGTGTGCTTTCTGTAATCCCTAGCCTTGTCTTGAGCCCGACCTCAGGCTCTCCAGAGCCGGCATTGTCATCCCCGCAGAAGAGTTGTAGTCGTTTCAGGTTAGGGTGAGACACCTGGGCTATAGAGAAAAAGCCCTTCGCTGTATGCACTCAACGTTTCAGACGTGGGTGCAGTGTCCTAGGTCGTGTTGATCTTATGTTAGGATAGAGAGAATAATTTATAGAGGAAAGAGGATGAAGTTGGTTTTTTTA
>NZ_JANSHN010000019.1:0-61886 GCF_047461655.1 Synechococcus sp. W55.1 | reverse complement strand
GCCAGGAACTTCTTGAGTTTTCTCTATCTCGTCAGTGCTCTCTTTTGGCTCAAATGAAAGATCAACACAACCTAGTCGCGTCAGCGGGCCGTAGGCCCTAGGGCGGGGCTTTAGACCCAGTTTTTTTGGTAAAGCCACAGGGGCAAGCCCGAGGTGCTCACTTCAAACTGCAGACGGGCCAAGGCTTCTGCTGCCGGCAAAAACCGAGACCAACCTCTGCGCCGGGGGAGCAGGTCGTAGAACTTCGCATCCGTCGGCAAACCGGCCAGCTCTGCCGCCCAAAGGCGGGCATCTTCCTCTGTGCCCAAGCGATCCACCACACCCAAGTGAAGGGCCTGCTCTCCGCTGAAAATGCGACCATCGGCAAAAGTTTTGACCACATTCAAACTTAACTTGCGGGCAGCGGCAACCGTCTGCACAAACTGGCCGTAGGTAATGTCGATCAATTCTTGCAGGATGTTTCGCTCTTCCGGGGTTAGCTCGCGATCAAACGAGAGAATATCTTTGTAGGGGCCAGACTTAATCACCTTAAATGAAATCCCCACCTTATCCAGGAGGCGTTCGATATTATTGCCTCGAATGATCACGCCAATGCTACCGGTGATCGTTCCTGGGTTGGCGACAATTTTTTCGGCTCCCATGGCAATATAAACCCCCCCAGAGGCGGCAATGTTGCCAAAGCTGGCGACAATACGGGTGCCCTTTTTCTCCCGCAAACGCAAGAGGGCATTGTAGATTTCTTGGGAGTCGGCCACCGTCCCGCCTGGACTGTCGATGCGCAGCACCACAGCAGGGATCTGGTTTTCTTCCACCTCTTTCAGGGCCTTGAGAACCCGCTCGCGAGTTTTGCCATCAATGGCCCCTGCCACCTCAATGCGACCGATTTGCCGGCGCAAACCACCCAAGAATAATCGCTTCAGCATGGAAAAGAACTGGATAGGGATAAGTGCATATTCTGTATCATGAATGGCGGCTCATGGCTTGGTCAACCAGTTGCCTAGACGTTGCCATACACCGGGATCACCGCCCCTCGCAGATCCCGCGCTGCTTCTGAGACCAAAAAGGCGATCACCTGCCCGATGGACTCTGGCTTGACCCACAGCTTGGCTCGCTCGGATCCCATGGCAGCTCGGTTGGCCGGCGTGTCGATGATGCTGGGCAGGATGACGTTGGCCGTGATGTCGGTGCCTTGGGTTTCGGCGGCAATGGTGCGGGTCAGGGCCACCACCCCCGCTTTGGAAGCGCAGTAGGCGGCCAATTGCGGGCCCGGCTCCACCGCTCCTCGGGATCCCACCGTTACAATCCTCCCATAGCCCTGTTGCCACATTCTGCGCAGGCTGTGCTTGCAGGTCAGGAATGTGGTGGTGAGGTTGAGGTCGAAGTCGCGATACCAGTCCGCCAAGCTGTACTCGTGGGTGGGGCCCATGGCAAAGCCCCCCACCAGGTGGATCAGCCCATCCACGCGGGGTAGGTCGGCAATGACGCGGGCAACCGCCGCCTCATCTGTTAAATCCACTTGCACAAAGCGAACCCGATCCAGAGCATTGGCCGGCAGGCGCTCCCGCAAAATGGCAAGATCTTTCTCTTGGCGATAGGTCAAGGTCAGCTCTGCGCCGCTGGCCAGCACCACGGGAACCACCCCCAAACCCAGCCCGCCTGTGCCGCCGGTCAAGAGGATTTGCTTGCCTTGGTTGCTTTGCATGGATGCACCTGCATTGGCGAAGGGGATCCAAAACAAATTGGGAGGGGAGTGCAAAAAAACTCAGAGGATTTTGAGATCCATCCAACTGAGCTTCCCTCTCTTACCCTACCCTGGTTCCTGCTCCTCTTGAGGAACAACAGCCCTTTTGGGCGCTTTCTCCAGCAACAGATCGCTCAAGGCCAGCCAGTGGGGCAGATCCAGCTCTTCGGCGCGGGCATCGGGGTTGAGGCGGAGCTGAGCCAAAGCTGCTGCGACCACCTCTCGCTCCACCAAGCTTCCCAGGGCATTGACGAGCTTCTTGCGACGGGTGGAGAACCCCTGCCGGAGGAGTTGGTGAAACCAGCGGGGATCCCGGGCGGGGGTGGGGGCGGGGCGGGGGGTGAGGCGATTCACGGCAGATTCCACCTTGGGGGCTGGCTTGAAAGCGGTGGGGGGCACCCTGCAGATCAGCTCGCAATCGGCCAAATACTGCGTCCGCAGGCTGAGGGCACCATAGGCTTTGCTGCCGGGGCTTGCCTGAAGGCGCTCTGCCAGCTCTTTTTGCACCAGAAGGACAATGCGCTCGAATTGCCGAACTGGCTGGGCTGGGGATCCGAGCACCTTTTCCAAAATGGGGCCGGTCAGGTTGTAGGGGATATTGGCCACCAGCAGGCGGGGTTGAGGAGGCAGCGGCAGGCGGAGAAAATCTCCCTCCAGCAGGTGAAAACGGGGTTGGCCGGCGAACCGTTTTTGCAGCAGTCGGCACAGATCCCGGTCGATCTCCACCGCCACTACCTGGACACCCTGGGCCAGCAATCGCCGCGTCAGTTGGCCGGTGCCGGGGCCGATCTCCAGCACCCAAGTGGGATCCGCGTCTCCCTCTAGATCATTCAACTGGGCAGCCCGCACAATCGCCTCGTGAACAGCGGGATCCTTGAGCCAATGCTGACCAAACCGTTTACGAGGATAGGGCATGGGGGAATGTTCGCGCAGTGCTGCGCCGCAACCGAGAGGTACCCAGAGCGGTTGAAGGAGAAATGGCCGGGTGGGTCATCGCTGGACTGAGTTGGGAACAGAAATCAAGGTGGGATCCGCATCCTCAGGTCTATCTCGGGCGGGTTGAGCAGGGAGCGCCTCTGGGTTCGGATCCCCGCTCAGGAGCGGCTTGCGGTAGAGGGGCACCGTAAAGGTGACGGTGGATCCCAGCCCTTCGCCCAAGCTGTAGAAATTGATCTCCCCTCCCATCGCCTCCACCAGGCGTTGGCTGATGGCCAGGCCCAAGCCGGTTCCTCCATATTGGCGGGTGGTGGAACCATCCACCTGCGTGAAAGCCTGAAACAGCTTCTGCTGCTTTTCCAGCGATACCCCGATCCCTGTGTCGATGACGCGGATGCGGGCCAAACCCGGGTTGCCGGGCAGGATATCCGCTCGCACGGTTACCGAGCCCTTGGGGGTAAACTTGATGGCATTCCCCACCAAATTGAGCATCACCTGCAACAGACGCTGATAATCTCCCAAGAGCAAAATCTGATCTGCAGTGTTGGGCAAGTGAAAGCTCAGTTGTAAGCCCTTCTGGCTGGCCTGCAAGCTGGTCTTGGCCTCCACATCCTTAAACAAGGCTCGCAGGTCGCAGGGCTGGAACTCCAACTGCATTTTGCCCGCCTCGATCTTGGCAATATCCAGCACATCGTTGATCAGGGCCAACAGGTGCAGGGCTGAGCGATAGGCCTCCTGCAAGAAGTCCAGCTCCTCTTCGCGGTTTTCGGCCATCCCGTCCAGCACCAGCTTGATAAAGCCGATGATCCCGTTGAGAGGGGTGCGCAGCTCGTGGGAGGTGTTAGCCAAGAATTGGCTTTTGAGCTGGTTGGCCGATTCTGCTTGGGCACGGGCCTGCTCCAGCTCCTTATTTTTCTGGCGCAGCGTCTGGTTGGCTAACTGCAAGCGGGTTGCCAGTTGGCGACTTTGATCCAGCAAAATGGCGTGGGCAATGGCTGCGCCCAGGTAGGTGGCAATGCTCTGGAGCACCTGAATATGGCTTGGCTGCCAAACAGGAACCCTGTTCAGATCCAATACTTCCAGCCAGAGCAAGCTGTTGGCATAGCCCTGGTAAGACATGGCAATGGCCAGATGTCGCCCTGCCTCCACCGGCTCTTCCTGTCTGAGGGCCTGTAGCAAATGGGGGTAATCTGCCAGCCGCAGGGTCTGGTTGAGGAGGGAGGGATCCCCAGGGTGGCAGCGATACTCGGCATTGACCGTGAGGGAGTCCTGCCCCACCTCGTAGAGGGCCATTAGGCAGCGGTCTACCCCAAACAGTTGCCCCAACTGCTCCACGGTCTGCTGGCACAGTTGCCGGATATCGAGGGAATGCCGGATGTTGCGCACCAACTGCGTCGTGATCCCCTGTACCGGGTCGGCCAGGACAGGATGGGGCTGGCTGTTGGGGCTGCTGGCTCCTCCGGCCAGCGCAAAAGGCGTGGCCCCCAGCAACTTGCCCACCACCGAAATCGCCACCACCTCCCCTTCCGTGTCCCGTACAGGGTTGAGCGAAAGATGGAGATGCAACTTGTAGCGGGGCGAGAGCACCTGGCATTCGTAGGAGAGGGGATCCCCGCTTGCAAACACCTGGTTGAGCTTAGCCTCATACTCCCCGGCGTTGGTCACCTCCCAAACTTGCTGTCCGCTCACGATGTGCTGAGGGTGGATGCCGTACTTCTCGGCATCTTCCCAGTAAAAACTCCAGAAGCGCCTCTGGCGATCCTGCGTGTAGAACATCGGAGTGGGTCGGAGCACACCCATGGGGGAGGAGACCACCATTGCGTTAGGGGAACACAGGCCAAAACTCAGGTTTTTCCAGAGGAAGCCGGGCTGGCGGGATCAGAGGCCGGGCGGGTTAGTGGGGCAGGATCCTTGTTGAGGCGGGCGAAGATCATGCGGCCTGCTGAGGTTTGAATGGCGCTGGTCACAACCACAGAGCGGGTTTTGCCCACAGAGCGCTGCCCTTCTTCCACCACCACCATGGTGCCGTCTTCCAAGTAGCCCACCCCTTGACCTGGCTCTTTTCCTTCGCGGGTGATCTTGATATCAAAGCTGTCGCCGGCAACATAGATGGGCCGCAGCGCCTCGGCCAACTCATTCACATTCAGCACCTTGACCCCCTGCAGAGCCGCCACCTTCTTCAGGTTGTAATCGGTGGTAAGCAGCGTTCCCCCCACGGTTTGGGTGAGGCGCACCAGCTTTTCATCGACAGTGGTCAGATCTGGATAGTTGGCTTCGTGAATAACGAAACGATCGGGGTAGGCCTCTCGCAAAGACTGCAGGGTATCCAAGCCTTTGCGGCCCCGCTCTCGTTTTTGGGCATCGGCTTTGTCGGCAATGGTCTGCAATTCCGTCAGCACAAAGCGAGGAACCACCAGGGTTCCTTCCAAGAAGCCCGTCTCGATCAACTGGGCCACTCGGCCATCGATGATGGAGCTGGTGTCCAAAACCTTGGCCGTGGCAGCCACCACATTGCCCTCCGCCCAGAGGGCTGCCTGCAAAGCATAGTTGGGGTTAAACAGCCGCAGCAGCGAGGGGCCGTGGGTATCGGCCAGGCTGACCCCCAGATAGGCAAAGGCCAAGCTGAAAAAGACCGAAGCCAGTGGCTCGAGGAACCTGTTGAGTTGGGGAGGCAAGGGCAGCAAGTACACAGGAGCCATGGCCAGATTGGCGATCACCAAGCCGATCACCAACCCCACCGAGCGGCTGATCAACACGTCCGGCGGCAGGGAGCGCACATTGGCCTCGAAGCGACGGTAGCTCCAGCGCACCAGGGATCCCAGAGCCAGCCCTGCCAGCAGGCCAAAGCCGCTGGTGACGACACGGGCTCCTTCCACATTGGCCCCCTGAATGGCGGCAGGAGGGAGCAGATCCAGGCCATAAAACCCGAGGCCAGCTCCCGCCAACATGAAGATCATGACCAGTAAAGCGTCTAGCATAAGGAAAAAGACGGCCCTGCTGAGTGGGTGATGCTGCTGGGAATAGGCAAATCTGCTTCCTATTCTAGTCGTCTGGCGTTGGAGGGATCCGGACAACCCAACCAGCCCTCCCCCAGAAGGATTCAGACTATGCTGAAATCATAGCGATCCCTTGCCGACTTGAGGGGTCTGTGGAGAAACCGCTACAATCCAAATCTCAACGAGGCTGAAAGCAACCATGGCACAGGCACTGGAACTCAATACCGAAAACGTCGAGAAAGTCCTGAACGAGCTGCGTCCTTACTTGATGGCCGATGGGGGCAATGTGGAACTGGTGGAAATCGATGGCCCGGTGGTCAAGCTGCGCCTGCAAGGGGCCTGTGGAGCCTGCCCCAGCTCAACCATGACTTTGAAGATGGGCATTGAGCGCAAGTTGCGGGAAAGCATCCCCGACATTTTAGAAGTGGAGCAGGTATTCTGAGAGGCCCTTCTTCCGCTTTGGGTTTTTGTGAGATTTCTTTAGGATTCTTCTCAAGTGTTGGATTGGGTGCCTTGATCAACTTGATCAACAGTCCCATGGTCTCTGGGTAGCCTCTGGTGGCTCTCTGCTCCCCACTTCTGTGCCTTTTCAGAGCTAGCGCATGTCTGTTCTCCTCTCCATCGCCATTCTCGCCCTGCTGATCCTGGTGCATGAGGCAGGCCATTTTGCGGCAGCCAAACTCCAAGGGATCCATGTCAACCGCTTCTCGCTGGGGTTTGGGCCGGTGCTGTGGCGATACCAGGGCAGGGAGACAGAGTATGCCATTCGCGCCCTGCCGCTGGGGGGCTACGTGGGCTTTCCTGACGAGGATGAACATTCTCCCTACCCCCCCGACGACCCGGATCTGCTGAAAAACCGCCCCGTGCTGGATCGCCTGGTGGTGATGAGTGCAGGGGTGATGGCCAACCTGATCTTCGCCTATCTGGTGCTGGTGTTGATGTTCGCCTCGGTGGGGATCCCCTCGGTAACGCGCATCCATCCCGGCATTCTCATCCCTCAGGTGATGCCCGATAGCCCGGCGGAGCGGGCCGGCCTGAAGGCAGGGGATGTGGTGTTGCAGGCAGCCGATCGCGATTACAGGGGGATTGCCGACGAGACGGCGGCCTTGGCAGCTCTGAACGATTTTCAGGTGCTGATCCGCAGCAGCGAGAACCGGCTCATTCCTTTGGAGGTGCAGCGCGGGGAAGGGGATCCCCTGCAGTTGACGGTGATCCCGGCGGCGCGGGGAGAGACGGTGGCCATTGGGGTGACCTTGGCCCCCAATCAAGAGGTGACCTTGCGCCCCGCCCAGAGCGTGGCCGAGATCCTCACGGAGGCGGGAAATGCCTACCAGCGGGTGGTGATGCTCAATCTGAACGGCCTGCAGCAGTTGGTTCAGAATTTCCAAAGTACGGCCACCCAGGTCTCCGGCCCGGTGGGGATTGTCAAGATCGGGGCCGACCTGGCCCGCGATGACGCTGCCAGCCTGTTTAATTTCACCGCTTTGATCAGCATTAATCTGGCCTTTCTCAACCTGTTGCCCTTGCCCGCCTTGGACGGGGGACACATTGCCTTTTTGATCCTGGAGGCGATCCGCGGCAAACGGCTGCCCAAGCATCTGGAGGAGCGGGTGATGCAGACGGGCTTGGTGTTGTTACTGGGATTGGGGGTGGTGCTGATCTTCAAAGACACCCTCGCCATTGTCACCGGGTCAGGCTAGGGGAAGATGGCCAGCAAACGGGCCCTGCGCCAGCGAGCTTTGGAGATCCTGCTTCGGCTGAAGCGCCACTACCCCAACTCCACCTGTGCCCTCCACTACCGGACGCCGCTGCAACTTTTGGTGGCAACCATCCTCTCCGCTCAGTGTACGGATGAGCGGGTGAATCAGGTGACGCCGGAGCTGTTTCGTCGCTTCCCGGATGCCCAGGCCCTGGCGACAGCGCCGCGAGAGGAGATCGAGGCTCTCATCCATTCCACCGGCTTCTATCGCAACAAGGCCAAACACATTCAGGAAGCCTGCCGCAAGATCTTGAGCGATTTCGGTGGCCAAGTGCCCCGCACCATGCCGGAGCTGCTCACCCTACCCGGTGTGGCCCGTAAGACGGCCAATGTGGTGCTGGCCCATGCTTTTGGCATCAATGCCGGGGTTACCGTCGATACCCATGTCAAGCGCCTCAGCCGCCGCCTCGGCCTTACCGAGCATGAGGATCCCGTGCGCATCGAAAAGGATCTGATGCAGTTGTTGCCGCAGGCGGATTGGGAGAACTGGTCTATCCGTCTGATCGACCACGGGCGGGCCATCTGCACTGCCCGCAGGCCTCTGTGCCAGCAATGTTTTTTGGTGGATCTCTGCCCCAGCGCTCCCCTCCTGAGACCGGCGGCACCGGCCGAGAAAACGGATAAAAAAGCTACAAAAGCCTCGCCGGCCTGAGATGATGGTTTCTAGGCGCCCCGCGTGGCTGAGCCCCCCATTCTTCCGGCGCTTGTTTTGGCCGCCTCTCGCCCTAGAATAAGCTCCATGCAGGATAAACCCATGTCAGTCGCGCCCCCCGTTCTGGTCATTGCCGGCCTGACGGGATCCGGGAAAACTTTGGCCATCCAGCAGTTGGAACAACTGGGGTACACCGGCCTAGAAGGGATCCCGCCTGCCCAGGTGATCCCCTTGGTTGAGGCGATGCGGACCCATCACGCTGCTTTGGCCATCAGCTTGAATCTCCACGCCCAGGAGTACCGGGATCAAGTTCCCACCCTGGCTGCTTGGGTGCAATCGCAAGGGATCCCTTTCCTATTCTTGGAGGCCCGCTCCCCAGTGTTGCTCAACCGTCTCAGCGCCCACCGCCGTCCCCATCCCTACGGGGAAGCTGCCGGTTTGTTGGAGGCCATTGAGCAAGAGCGGCTGGCTCTGGCCCCGGTGCGGGAACGCTGCACCCACTGGTTGGATACCTCCGACCTCAATGCCCAGCAACTGCGGCAGCAATTGCAAGCTCTGGTGCAAGGGATCCCCCAGCCCCTCAACCTAAGGCTGGTCAGCTTCGGTTTCAAATACGGCGTTCCCCCCGATGCCAACTTGCTGTTCGATGTGCGTTTTTTGCCCAACCCCTTCTTTCAGCCCCATCTGCGTCGCCTCACTGGGCAGGATCCCCTGCTGCAGGAGTTCTTGTTTGCGGATCCCATCACACAATCCACCTACCAGCACATCTTGTCCCTGATCAAAGCGTTTTGGCCCCACTACCGCGCAGAGCGTCGCCCCCACCTGACTTTGGCTATCGGCTGTACCGGCGGTCAGCACCGCTCGGTGGCCCTGGTGGAGCGCCTGGCCCAGGATTTGCAGCCTTGGACTGTCCCTGCCGGCAACCACGTTCTTCCCGACCTGAATGTTCAGGTTCAGCATCGCCATCTGCTCGACTCTCAGCGGGAGCTGGAAGCCCGCTTTGGCCCGGCGCCCGGCGAAGCCGGCGTTGCCCAGCAACAGGTTAGGATCCCTTTGGCCGGCGTTCCTGCACCTTCCCATGCCTAAGCCTGTGCCCAGCAACAAGTCCGCCGCTTGGGGCATTCGCCGCCGCAAGGCTGCTTGGCCGGGAAGTGGCTGGAAATGGCTCTTTCCCGGTTTAGCCGTTAAACGCTGGCTGAGCCTGGCGGTTGGGGGCGTGCTGCTGATGGTGCTGGGCATCGCCATCTGGACGGAGTTGACCCCCATCTTTCGCTTAAAACGGCTGATCGACATCACCCTGCGCCTGATCACCACTTGGATCCCGAACAACATCAGTGGCCCCCTGGTGACCGGGATCGGGCTGGTGATGGTGGTGCTGGGGTTTCGCAGCGCCATGCGCTCCATCGAGGATGTGCTGATCCCCGAGGGAGATGAGGCGCTGGTGGATAAGCTCTTGTCGCGGCGGCGTCTCAGCCGTGGTCCCCGCATTGTGGTGCTGGGGGGCGGTACCGGCCTCTCCAATCTGCTGCGGGGTCTGAAGCGCTACAGCTCCAACATCACGGCCATTGTCACGGTGGCCGATGACGGGGGATCCTCAGGGCGTCTGCGGCGGGAGATCGGCGTTTTGCCCCCCGGCGATATCCGCAACTGCCTCACTGCTCTGGCCAACGAGGAAAAGCTACTCACCGAGCTGTTTCAATATCGCTTCCAGTCGGGGGAAGGGCTAAGCGGCCACAGCTTCGGCAATTTGTTCATCACTGCCCTCACCGCGGTAACCGGCGGCGACTTGATTCGGGCCATCACTGCCACCTCGCAAGTCTTGGCCATTCAGGGGCGGGTGCTGCCGGCCACCCTGGCGGATGTTACCCTCTGGGCGGAGCTGAGCGATGGCCGCCGCGTGGTGGGAGAGTCCAACATTGCCAAAGCCGGAGGACGCATTTGCCGAATCGGCTGTGACCCCCCCAACCCTCCCGCCCTACCGGAAGTCATCGAGGCTATTGAGGCGGCAGAGTTTGTGGTGCTTGGGCCGGGTAGCCTCTACACCAGCATCATCCCTAACCTGTTGGTACCGGAAATTGTGGAAGCTCTGGCCAAAAATATGGCCCCCCACATCTACGTCTGCAACATCATGACCGAGCCGGGGGAAACCGACGGCTATACCGTTGGGGATCACGTCATGGCTCTGGATCGGGTGGCAGGAGTGCGCCTATTTGACGGCGTGCTGGTGCAGCGGGAGCCACCCTCCCCACGTGCTTTGGAGCATTACCGCCGCAGCGGTTCTGAGTTTGTGGTGTTGGATCCCGACAAACTGGCTTACCTGGGCTGCCGCGCCGTTTTGGCTAACGTCATGCAAGAAGATCCAGAGACCGGCTTGGTGCGCCACAACCCCGAACGCCTGGCGGCAATGCTGATGCGCTGGTTCGACAGACATCGCCCCCTCTAGGTTGGCCCAGGATGTCCTCTGCTGTTATTGCAGGCGGGAATAAGGGCGGGGATAGGGCTTGCGCATCTGTCGAGCCAGGTACACCTGAAAGGTTTGCGCCACCGCCCCTGCCCGCACCAGGGGAACCTCGGCCACAGGCTCGATTTGGGCAAAGTAGTCGCCATAGGTGGCTGGGATCCCTGCCCTCGGCTGGAACAGCTTGGAAGTGATGAGCAGCCCATCCTGCCCCAGCCAATCCTGCGGCTGCGACCAAAAGGCAAAGCCCCGCAAATCTGCATCCAGGCAGGTCAGAGGCTTGTCCGTCAGCGGAGCCAGGGCCATGGCGATCTGACCGCCCAAAAAATAGACATTGGTAAAAACGAACTCTGCCTCCTCAAGGGCTTGAGCCAGGTGGGGATCTGTCCGAAACCGCTGCCGCAACTGCTCAATTTCAATGAGCTGAGTAGAGGGATCCTGCTCCACGGGCCACAGGCCCAGCCCGCCAGGAGCCTGCAGCAGGCCATAGCGCACATGGGCCAGCCCCACCCCCACCACCAAGCTGACCATCACCGCCGTCCCCACTAAGGTTCGCTTCGCTCCCGGCCACCGTTCCCAGAAGGATCCCAGCAGCAGCGTCAGCACCCAAAACCCCGGCATGGGCCAGGTGGGCAAGATGGGCCGGTAGCCTCCCATCAAGGTAAAGGCCAACACCAGCGGCAATCCACAGGCCAGGATCAAAAGGTGCTTTAACTCTTCATCCGTCAGCCGCATCCCGCGGAGAATCTGCAGGGCCACCCGACCCGTCCCTGCCAAACTCGCCCACCCCAAAGGGATCCCCAAGCTGGGGAACAGGTAAAAGATTTCAGAAAGGATCGTCAGCCCCAGCGCTGGCAGTTGATACCCTGTCTCTGGCACCGCCCGCCCCGCCTGAAAGCGAAAGGAGACCCAATCCTGCTGGGCGTTCCAGATCAGCACCGGGCTGAAGGCCAGCACAAAACCCAGCACCGCCAGCACCGTCCAGCCCGACCTCAAGGCACAGCGATGAACCGGGCTGAGCAGGCAGAAGAGCACCAGGCCAAACCCCAAAGCCAAGCCGTGGTACTTCCCCAAGCAGGCCAGCCCCACCAAGAGACCTGTGAGTGCTAGCCTAGGCCCTGGCCGATAGCGAGCCGCCCCATAGACAGCCAATTTCCCCTGCCCCAAAGGAGCCGGAAAAAACTCCTGAGCGGCCACCCACAAGGTTGCTGCCGTAAAAAAGACCAGCGGACTATCCGGCAGGGTCAGCACCCCAAACCCAATCCAAAGGATGGGTGCGATGCTGATGGCCGCCAAGCTGATCAGTCCCGCCCGAACAGAGAAAAGGCGCGCTCCGGTGTAGTAGAGGAATAGGGAAGAGCCACAATACAGCAGCAGGGATCCCAGTCGAATAGAAAAAGCCGACACCTGGCCGGTCAAGGCAGGCCCCAAGCCCGTTGTCCAGGCCACCAGCGGCGGATGGTCAAAATAGCTCCAATCCAGATGGCGGGTGTAGAGGTAGTAGTAGGCTTCGTCAAAGCCCGGCGGCAAAAGGGCAGCCACCAGGCCCCGCATGAACAAGCCCAACCCCAGGATTAGCCAAACCGCTCTAGGCAATGGAGGAGATCCCTATGGGCAGATGGACAGATCTAACTTACCTTGAATACCTCTCGGGGCTACGTCCCTCTAGCACTATGACTTTGTTTCCCGCAAAAAAATGACCGGACACCCCAAAAATTGACCCAGCTTCTCGGCCTCTGCCCGCGCCTCTGATTCACTGTCATCACAAAGCGCCAGGAAGAGGTTTTAAATCAAGCAAGTTAAAGGTTTGAGCTGTTGAATGTACGCAAGTGAGTTGGGTTTTTCATGTCCTCCTAGTTTCTTTTGAATGTGATTTAAAACTGTGGATCCAAGTGCGAAAAGTCTGAGGACTTGCCCGCACCTAATTCATGTTCTGAGGCATTAATTAAGTTATCTCCAACACTTAAATTATCTCCAACACCTCTAAAATTTCTTGGGCTGCTTTTCGGGATCCCAAGGTCTCTTCCAAAAGCTGTGGGGTGGCATAACAGTGGGATGAGCGCCAAACTAGCGGTGGTGCTTATGTGAGGATTGCAATGGAAGGCAGACCTAGGGCTAGGGTAGGGCGGCCTGTGCCGAAATCTCTGGAGACAAGGCAAAATGGCCGGCAACTTGCCCAACGGCGCCGACGCAGAGGCTCTTGGCCCCCTTCACCGCGAAGCTCCAGGCAGTGGGGAACAACGCTGGGATGGCTCTTGGGGGATCGGATCCCGACGGCCCGCCAGCTTGACTTTCGCGCCGGCATGACCGGCTTGGCTCTGACCATTGCCCTGTTTCTGACAGGGGCACGCCTGGTTTATTTGCAACATCAACAGGCACCCCTGTTGCAGCAGCGAGCCGAGGCCCAGCAGAGAGCCCAGCTAAGACCCTTCATTCCTCGTCGCTCGATTCTGGATCGTCACTCCATTGCCAAGCAACAGGCAGAATTGCTGGCCGTAGATCGCCCTGTCTACACCCTCTGGGCCCATCCCCGTCTCTTCGGCAAACGCACCCCGGAGGAAATGGCCACTGCCCTTGCTCCCCTGTTGCGGCGTCCGGTGGAGCAACTGACGCAGCGGCTGTCGGTTAATCATGCGGTGCGGGTGGAGCGCTGGGTATCCCAGGAGGTGGCGGATCAAATTCAGGCTCTGCATCTGGATGGCCTGGAGCTGGTGAGCGAGCGGCAACGCATTTACCCCCAAAAAGAGATGGCCGCCGAGGTGGTGGGCTATGTGGATCTGGATCATCAGGGCCAAGCGGGAGTGGAATATTCCCGGCAAGAGCTGCTGGAGCGTACTGTTCAGCCTGTTACTATTCCTCGCGATGGCTACGGACGACTGTTGGCTGCAGAGGTACCAGAAGGGCTGCTGCAATCCCGCGAGACGGTGCTGCAACTTACCCTAGACATGCGTCTGCAAAGAGCTGCCCGCGCTGCCCTGAAAGCCCAACTGCAACGGTTTCGAGCGCTGCGGGGTACGGTGATCATCTTGCAGCCCCACACGGGGGAGATTTTGGCTCTGGTGAGCGAGCCCACCTATGACCCCAACCGCTACTTTGAGTATGACCCCGGTCTTTTTCGCAACTGGGCCGTAACGGATTTGTATGAGCCGGGATCCACCTTCAAGCCCATCAACATTGCCATTGGGTTGGATGCTGGAGCCTTCAGGGCAGATGAGCGGGTCTATGACGAGGGTCGGATTCTCATCGGTCAGTGGCCCATTCAAAATTACGACTACCACCAGCGAGGGGCCCATGGCTGGATGAGCGTCACGGATATCCTGCGGCAATCCAGCAATGTGGGCATGGTACATCTAATGCGCAAGCTGGATCCCCGCCAGTACTACAATGCCTTGGTGCGGCTGGGGTTCAACGAGCGCAGTGGCGTGGATTTGCCCTTTGAGCCGGCCAGCCGTTTGAAACCGCTGCGACAGTTTGTTACGGTGCCGGTGGAGCGGGCCACTGTCGCTTTCGGCCAGGGGCTGGCCCTCACTCCTCTACAGTTGGCTGCCATGCACTGCATCATTGCCAATGGCGGACTGAAAGTACAGCCCCATGTGGTGCGAGGCTTGGTGGAAAAGGATACGGATACTCTGGTTTGGGGATCCCCGCAGCCCCAGCCGGTGCGGGTGTTGTCCGAGCAAGCCACCCTGGCGGTGCGTATCCAAATGCGGGATGTGGTGGACTTTGGCACCGGGCAATCGGCCAAGATCGAGGGGTATGAGATCGGCGGCAAAACCGGCACTGCCCAGAAAGTTGGGCCGCGGGGGGGCTATTTGCCCGGCAAGCGCATCACCAGTTTTGTGGGCTACTTCCCGGCCATTCGCCCGAATTACGTGATCTTGGCGGTGATCGACGAGCCGCAGGGGGAAGATGCTTTCGGCTCGACGACGGCTGCTCCCGTTGTTCGCTCGGTCATCCAGGAGATCATCGCCCTGGAAGGGATCCGCCCTAACTCTACTTAGCGCAGCCATAGGAACAAGGGGCGAAGGTGGATGCCAAAGGGGGCCCAGACAGTGAGGAAATGAGCGAAATGCCCATACCTCCGGATTGGCTCTTCCTGGAAAAAGCCATACTCAAGACTGGCCACCCACAGAGTCCGACTTAACCTCTGCACTCCTCCAGCTCAGTTTGGAGTTGAGGTAGAAGTTCCAGAATACGACAACACCGATGGCAATTAAGTTGGCCAGTAGATAATGAACGCCCAAGCGCTCGCTCAGCAAGATCACCAGTGAAGCGTTGAGAACCAAGCCGATCAAGCAGATAACATTAAACTTCGCCAACCGCTGCAGGCGATTCAAGAGCCCCGGCTGCAAGCGGGTCACATGGCGAAAAGTCCACAGGTCGTTCCAAAGGAAGTTATTGAGAATGGCCACCTCCGAAGCAACCAGCTTACTCGTTATGAGATCCCATCCCAAGTTGGCGGGATCGTGCAAAACATAGAGCAAAGCCATGTCCACCAAGGTGCCGGATAGGCCAACCGTGCTGAAGCGCAAAAAGGATCCCACCTGCCCTAGCGAAAAGCGCAGCACCATCAGGTGGTGGAGATATTGGAGACAAGTTTGCAGTTGGATTTTGCTCTCGCCGTTCTGGCGCTCCTGAAAGATGTAGCCGACTTCAGCAATGGTTTTCACCCGGCCCCGCGCCAGCACCTCGATCAGCAGCTTGTAACCCTTGGGGTTGAGCGGGATCCCGGCAATAGACTGGCGTCTGACCAGGAACAGTCCGCTCAACGGATCGGAAACACGGCTGAAGATCCCTGGCAGCAGAGCCAACCCGATCCATTGGGCCCCACGGGAGACGATGCGTCGGCCCAAGCTCCAGTGGCTCACCCCCCCCGACTCCGCATAGCGGCTGCCCACCGCCAGATCTGCCCCCTTCTGGATGAGCAGCCACAATTTGAGGATGATCTCCGGCGGATGCTGCAAATCCCCATCCATAACCCCCAGCACCTCTCCGCGGGCAGCCTGCCATCCTCGCACCACTGCTGTAGCCAGGCCCCGTTCCCGCTGCCGGCAGATAACGCTGAGTTGGGGAAACTCCTCCTGCAGCTCCTGGGCCAACTTGGCGGTGTGATCCGGGCTGTTGTCATCCACCACAATCAGCTCATAGGCCCCCGGTAGAATCGTGTCTAGGTGGGCACACAACTGCCGGATCAGGCTGCAGATACTGGAGGCTTCGTTGTAGGTGGGAATGACCAGCGACAGTTGGACAGGGCTGGACTGAGACAGAGGTGGAATCTGAAAAGGAGCTGCAGAAGCTTTGGGATCGGCAGAGGAAGTAGGAGCTCCATGAAGCATTCAGCAGGCCATCCAAAAACAATAAAACAAAAATCCTCCGCCTAGGGCTGCAAATCCTAGGACTGCCTTGGTTCATACTGGGTCCACAGAACGATCCCCTATCGTACTGATCGATGAGCCGCAGGGCTAGACCTTTCTCTACCTACTTAGCTTCTGAGGACTCCGTCTCACTGACGCGAACGGGAGAGGTCACCTGGCTAAGGGGATCCCGTGGAGTGGCTCATCGCCACCGGGATCTGGGCCTGAGCAGAGGCAGTCTCAGGCAGCGAGGGGGCAGGGGTGAAACTGGGATAAGGAATGCGCTCGTGGTTGGATTCCCGCCAGACCTCCACAAAAGCGTCCGCCACCACCTCCAAATCCTCCAGCGTCAGCCCACTGTCAACCAACTGGCCATCTTGCCAGCGGGCCTGGGCAATTTTGCGGACAACAGCCTTTGCCCGCTCGACCACATCGGGGCCGAAGCCATCGCTCAAGGTCATACTGCGCAGGGCGGCTTCACAGGCATCGGCCATCATCACCACCCCCGTCTCCTTGCTCTGGGGGATCGGGCCATCGTAGCGGAACGGTTCTTCGGGCACCGGCTGATCCCCGGCTTTCATCTGGGCTTGATGGTAAAAGTAGGCAATCAGAATTGTGCCCTGGTGCTCAGGGATAAACGCCTGGACGGCGGTAGGCAGGTTGTATTGCTTGGCCAGGCGCAGGCCATCGCTGACGTGGGCCTTGATGATCTGAGCGCTGCGATAGGGATCGTCCAGTTGGGCGTGGGGGTTGAGGCTGCCCATCTGGTTCTCGATGAAGTAGCGGGCCTGCAGCATCTTGCCGATGTCATGGTAGAGGGTGCCGGTGCGCACCAGCTCCACGTTGAGGTTCAGCTTTTGGGCAGCCCGTTCTGCCAAAGTGGCCACAAACAGAGTGTGCTGAAAGGTGCCGGGGGCCTCTGCAGCCAGTCGCCGCAACAGGGTGCGATTGGGATTGCTCAACTCGATCAGACGAATGGGGGTGGCCAAGTCAAACAGGCGCTCCAGGTAGGGGCTGGCTCCCAGGGCAACAATGCTCCACCCCAGGCTGGTTCCCCCCGCCAAAGCCATAGCCAACAGGTCGATGCCGCCGGTGGCGGCCAAGCTAACCGCCCCGTAGGCCAGCATCTGCACCGCTGCCGCTCCTCCCCCCAGCAAGGCCAGCTCTTCTCGGGAGCGGGAACGCCCGGCCAAGGCAGAGGCCACCACACTGCCGGACAACAAGGGCACGACGGTGAGCAGGTTGGCAGAGGAGACCAAGGGCAAAAACAACGCCTGGCCCACCACCACCACCAGGCCCAGCCCTGCCCCGTAAAAACTGCCCAGCAACAGCCCCACCGCCGGCAAGGAGCTGAACTCCAGCTTGAACAAGGCCGCCAACAGGGGAGCGGTCAGGGAAACCATGAGGATCAACACTCGATCCCGGCGGCGCAATCCCGGCCTCAAGCGTTGTTGCAGAGGCACAAAGACAGCCAGGCCCATGCCCATCACTCCGGCCACTCCCACCAAGCCCCAGATGTTGATCCCGCGCTGGGTAAGCCCAAAGTGATCCAAGATGAGAAAAATTTCGGGAGTGATGACCTGATCTGCTCGCACGATCACCTGGTTCTCGGCAACCGAGATCAGAACCGGCTCTACTTTTTCCAGCTCGGCGCGAATGCGCTGCTCGGTGCGCTGGGGATCCACCTCCACATTGGGAATGAGCACCTGCTGCAGCCACTGATAGACCAGCCCTTGCAACTCCTGTCGTTGGGCAGCATTGCCCGGAAACATCAAATCGTCCAGTTGGGCTTGGATCCCTTCGGCGCGAACTTCGCGGGGCAGGCCATCCACGATCCCTATCTTCTGCAGACGCTCCAAGACCCGCCGACTCAAGGTTTGCAAATGCTGCCAATCCGCATCTGCCAAATTGAGAACGGTGGCCGGGACAGGGGGGGTGAGCTGCTCCAGAGCCGGCAAAGCCGCTTGATAGCGCCGTTGCGCCGCTTCCACCTGGGCAATTAGCTGAGTATAGGGATCCGTCCCCGCCATCTGGGTGGCCGATCCATCCAACCAAGCCCGCTGCCAAACCTCAACAAGCTCCTGCTTGGCCCGCTGCTCCAGCTGCTCCGGTCGCCCAGAAGAGGGCTCTTCTGAAGGAGATGGGGTGGCTCCGCGGATGGCCTCTTGTCGGACGCGAGCCTGGAAGGGTTCCCACTCCTCCGGGGAAAGCTGGCGCAGGTAGATCTGCGTTGGCAGAGACAGCAACTGGACAGAAACATAGGGCAGAGGCCCTGCCTCTTGTCGGATGGCTTCCACCTCAGCCAGGAGACCCTCCAGGTTTTGCCGCATGCTGTCGTTGGCGGTGCTGTTGATTTTGAGGGCCTGAACCACCCGCCGTCGCGCCTCAGCTTGTCGGGCCTGGGTAGCCTCCACATCTTCAATCTCCGCCGCAGCAGGGGCAAGAAACGTCTGCGGAGAACGGCTGCCGACGGTCAGTTGTGGTTCGTTGTAGTAGCGGATCCCGTGGACGGCAGTGAGGGAGAGAAGCGCGAGGGCATAGCCGGCAATCCGCTCCGAAAGGGGGGGCCTGCTCTTTCGAGGGGAAGCTGCCTGGCGTCGCCGAGTCCAGTGTTCCGCGTTCGCGTCGGTGGCGCGAAGGGCTTTGGGCGTGAGCGGGTTTTTCATGGATTGGCCTGGCAGCGTCTTTCTCTTTTCTATCCCCTTTTGGCCGGGTAGCCCAGGAAGAGGATCTCAATCGCCGATGGTAATCTGCCCCACCATACCTGCTTCTGCATGGCCGGGAATGGTGCAAACCAAAGCGTAGACTCCAGATTTCAGGGGAATAAATTGCCACTCCACCGAAGCGCCTGGCTTCAGCTCCAATTCTCGGATCTGGCCCTTGATTTCCACACCGGCCACTTCCAACTTACGGGTCCAAACGGCATCGGCAAAATCTTTGGCGCTGAAATAATGTTTCAATTGGCTGGGGTTGCTCAGGCGAAGACGGTAGAGGCTGCCGTTGTGAAAAGACAGTTCCTTGGGCGCAAACACCAACTGATTGTCGGCAGTGCCCAACTCAACCACCTTCTCCTGCGGCGTTTGTCTGGAGAGATCCCGCGCCTGCGCCAGGCCAGGGATCCCAATCATGAGGGCCGATAGCCAGATTCCCAGCACCAGGAAATGACAGAACCTGTTTAACATTGCAACAACGAGGAGAGAGGAAAGAGCAAAGAGAAAAGAGCAACGAGGAGAGAGAAAAGAGCAAAGAGAAGAGATTCCTCCTTCTCACTTCTCACTCCTCCCTTCTCACTCCTCTGCGAGTAGCCTGGAAACTCAAGATAGCATCTCTAGGCGGAGAGGTTTTGATTCCCTTCTGCCCTGTCTAGCCATCCACATCCTCGTAGAGCCGCACGGCTGGGGCTTCCTCTCCGTCTTTCCTTATTTCAAGGGCTACCGCAGCGACGTAGCCACCGGCAACCTGAAGCGGTAAGGTCACCCAGCGGGAGTCCTCGCCCAAAGCTGCAGAGCCGGCCAGACCTCTGCCCGTTCCCTTCAGGAGTGCCTCTTTTTGTGTCCACATTTGGAAGAAGAGGGCATCTCGCTCTGGAGCTGGACAGTTGGCCAAACGGACTTGCTCGGCAGCCGAAAAGTAGCGCTGGGCGATGCGCTGCCAGCGGAGCACAGGTCGAACCCATTCCAGATCCACTCCAATGCGGTATTGCCATCTCAGGCCGATCAGGACGCGCTCGTGGGAGTGGCTGAGGTTGAACTGCAGCGGTAGGGGTGGATCCCGCCAGTAGGGTTTGCCGGTAGAACTGTGGTCGAGGGGGATCGCCTGGGGTGGAATGCCGCTGTAGCGGCTGAGCAAGCTCCGCAACCCAAGACGACCGGCCAGAAAGCGGCACCGATCCGCCGGCAGTTGTAAACGCTCTGCCCGCCGACGTTCCTCAGGAGAAAGAAAGTCGAGCTGGGGGAGCAACTTCTCCAACGGGGGGACTGTCTGCAGCCAAAGGTGCGCCTCCGACTTCCCCAACAACGGCTGCAGGGATCCCCCTGTGAAGTTGGGTCTAGACAACTCTAAGGAATAAGGATGGGATAACATGGCCTTGAATTGGTGGAGTTGGCAACACCACCCAGACAGTACACCCTTTCCTGTACGCGCTCGCGAGGCCTGGTCTGACCTGATGCCCTCCTTCCACTATCCCCCCCGTCCTGACCGTGTCCGCGCAGCTCGTCAGCAGGCCATTCGTCAGGGGATCCTCTGGCTGTTGTTGGGGTTCACGGCTGTGTTGGCGGGTTCTGCCGGTGCCCTCCTGGCCGTGATGTTGCCCCGTCAGGTGATCCCAACTTCCCTCACTCCTGCAGAACAAGAAGCCTTCCGTCCCGATGCCTTACGGGCTGCGGCTCTGGATCGCTCGTTGCATATCCTCATTCTCGGCACAGACAACCCGGATCCCACCCTGCCCTTGCCCACAGAGCGAGATCGCTTCCACACCCGCAGCGACACCATTCTCTTGGCCCGCTTTGATCCCCAGGCGCGGCGGATTACCGTTTTGTCCATCCCCCGCGACACTCGTGTGCGCTTGCCTGGCTTTGGTGTGGCCAAGATCAATGCTGCCAACTTGGCAGGGGGCCCGGCGCTGGCGGCCCAGGTGGTCAGCCACTTGATGGGTGGGATCCCGATTGACCGCTACATTCGCCTCAATACCGATGCTCTGGAAGAGCTGATCGACGCGGTGGGCGGCGTGGAAATCTACGTGCCGGAACCGATGCAATACGTGGATCACACCCAGCAGTTGTTTATCCACCTGGAACCCGGCTGGCAACGCCTCAACGGGGAACAAGCCCACCACTTTGCCCGCTTTCGCCGCGATCACCTGGGATTGGGGGATATCGGTCGGGTGCAACGGCAACAGGAATTGCTGCGGGCCCTGAGCCGGGAACTGCTCTCTCCTGCCGTCTGGCCGCGGATCCCGAAGATTTTGCAGGTCGTCCGCACCAACCTCGATACCAACCTCACCTGGGAAGAGGTTCTGAGCTTGGCCAAGTTTGTCCTCACCTCTGGGGGCGATCGCATCGACCTGGTGCTGTTGCCGGGCCGCTTCAGCCAGCCGGGAGAATTTTCCACCAGCTACTGGCTGCCGGATCCAGCCGGGATCCGACGGGTGGCCGTCTCCCACTTTGGCCTGGAGGCAGAGGTAGCCCGCATTCCTCCACACCGCCTGCGCATAGCCGTGCAAAACGCAACCGGAGAGCCGGGGATGGCCCGCCGTATGGTGCAAGAATTGGTGAGGCAAGGATACGTCCATGCTTTTGCTGTGGAAGACAGCACCCAGGTGCTGCAGCAAACGGAGATCCTCGCCCAGAGCGGGGATCGGGAGGGGGCTAAACAGATCCGCGCCGCCATTGGCCTGGGAGAAGTGCGGGTAGAATCTACTGGCGTTCTCAACTCCGATGTCACCATTCGAGTCGGCCAAGATTGGGCCCAACAACTTGCTTTGGATGAAGCGCTCCGCACCACTGATGGGAACGGCCAAGCCCAAGCTCCGCCCGGAGCCGCTCAGCTCTAGAGAGCCGGTTCGGTTGCGAGTGCGGATTTCCGAAAAAGAGCCTGCTTGTCGGGGACTTTTCGGTCTCTGTAGATTAGCACTGAGCTTGTTTGAGTGCTGAGCCACCTATGACCGTGCTGGAACAGGGATCCATCACCATCCACACCGAGAACATCTTTCCCATCATCAAGCAGTCTCTCTACTCGGATCGAGAGATCTTCTTGCGGGAGCTGATCTCCAATGCTGCTGATGCCATCACCAAGCTGAAGATGGCCAGCCTTGCCGGCGAAGTGGCAGATCTCCCAGAGCCGGAGATTACGATTGCCCTCAACAAGGAGGCCAAGACCTTAGCGGTGGCCGATAACGGCATTGGCATGACTGCCGAGGAAGTGAAAAAATACATCAACCAGGTGGCTTTTTCCAGCGCTGAAGAGTTCATTCAAAAGTACAAGGGCAAAGACGCAGAGCAAGCAATCATTGGCCACTTTGGTCTAGGATTCTACTCCTCTTTTATGGTGTCGCAGCGGGTGGAGATCGACACCCTCTCCTATCGGCCCGGCAGCACGCCGGTGAAGTGGGCTTGTGACGGCACCACTACTTTTACCCTCTCCGATTCTGAGCGCTCCAGCATCGGCACCACCGTTACCCTTTACATCACCCCCGAAAACGAAGAATACCTGGAGCCAAGCCGCATTCGGGAATTGGTTCGTAAATACTGCGATTTCATCCCCGTTCCCATCAAGTTAAACGGGGAAGTGATCAACAAGCAAAAGCCCCTGTGGAGAACCTCACCTTCCGAACTCAAAGATGAGGATTACCTAGAGTTTTATCGCTACCTCTATCCCTTTCAAGAGGATCCCCATTTCTGGGTGCACATCAACACCGACTATCCCTTCATCGTGCAAGGGATCCTCTATTTCCCCAAGTTGCGCCCGGATATTGATCCCACCAAGGGTCAAGTCAAGCTGTTCTGCAACCAAGTCTTTGTCCAAGATAACTGTGAGGAAGTCATCCCCAAGTTTCTCCTGCCTCTGCGGGGGGCCATCGACAGCCCGGATATTCCTCTCAACGTCTCCCGCAGCTTCTTACAAAATGACCGCACCGTAAGGCGCATTGGGGATCACGTTGCCAAAAAGGTGGCGGATCGTCTCAATGAACTATACAGGGAAGATTACGAAAAATACGTCAAGGTCTGGCCCGACATCAGCCTCTTTATGAAGTTTGGGGCGATGAACAATGACAAGTTCTTTGCCCAGATCAAGGATATTCTCATTTTCCGAGTGGCCGGATCCCCTGCCGATAAACCCGAATATGTGACCCTGAAAGCATACCTAGAGCGCACCCGCGATAGGCAAAACAAGCGAGTTTACTACGCCACCGATGAGGCGGCCCAGAGCGCCTACATTGATCTCCACCGCTCTCAAGGACTGGAAGTGATCATGTTGGATAGCTGGATCGACAGCCACTTCAGCAGCTTTTTGGAGCGGGAATACAAAGAAGAAGGGATCCAATTTAAGCGGGTGGACTCTGAGCTGGATGAAACGCTGGTGGATAAGGACAAAGCCGCCGAAATTGTGGATCCGGTCACGCAAAAAACCCGCAGCCAAAAGTTGGTCGATCTCTTTCGGCAGGCCCTGGGCAAAGACAAGTTGCAGATCAAAGCAGAAGCTCTTAAATCAGAGTCGGTTCCGGCCATGATCTTGCTGCCGGAGACGCTGCGGCGCCTGCAGGAGCTCAACGCCGTCATCCAGCAAAAGCCGCTGGAGTTTCTGGAAGAGCACACCCTGGTTCTGAACACGGCCCATCCCCTTATCCAAAACCTGCAATCTCTTGCCGATCGGGGGCGGGATCCCGACTTGGTTCACCTCATCTGCAATCACATCTACGATTTGGCTTTGATTACCCAGAAAAGCTTTGATCCAGCAGCCGCGCGGGCCTTTGTGCAGCGCTCCAACGAAGTGCTGACTCGGCTCACCCGCCCTCAATAGGCAGCGCTGTCCAGGGTAGACTGCAGGGCTTCCGCTCCACCGGGCAGAGACGGACGGGATCCGGCCCCGTTGCCGCTGTGGCTGTAGCTGCCTTGGAGCACGGGGGCAACTTGGCGCATCAGAGTAGCCATCTCCAGGGCACTCATGGCGTATTCCCAACCTTTGTTGCTCTTGACCCCGGCCCGCTCCAGAGCCTGCTGCAGGGTATCGGCGGTGATGATCCCGAAAATAACCGGCACTCCGGTACGAAATCCTGCCGCCGCAATGCCCTTGGAGACCTCCGCTGCCACATAGTCGAAGTGGGGAGTTTGCCCGCGAATCACTGCCCCCAGGCAGATGATGGCGTCATAACGGCGAGATTGGGCCAGTTGGTGGGCCAGCAAAGGCACCTCAAAACTGCCCGGCACCCAGTAGTAGTCCACCTGCTTGCTCTCCGGGCCGACATCCACACCATGCCGCTTCAGCGCGTCCTGGCACCCTTCCAACAATTTGCCGGTGATTAGGTCGTTAAACCGACCGATGACAATGGCCAGACGCAGATCCTCCGTCTGAACAAAATTGCCCTCGTAAACTGCCATCTGCGCTGCTCCAGACCTACCCAAGAGAAGAACAAGCGGAAAACCACGCTCTCCCATCCTAATTCACTGAGGGAGCCACGGCGCAGACGCCCCGGCCTTCATGCCCAGAGGTACTGCTCGAAACGATGGCTTGCTGGCCCTCTTGGCATTCAACTTCCACCCCGCCTTGGCAACCATCTGGGCTGACTCAAAAGCGGGAAGGAACATCAACGGGTAATTGTTGGCCAGGGGAGAATTTTCCCATTGCTGCGCAACCCTGGGCGAATACAAATGGCGGTGTTTGTCTTCCTGGCCGTTTCTTTTGATAAAGATCTATTTTTGTGCGGAAAGACACACCTCTACCTGAGGCCAAGACCTAGCTTGGGTGCATGACACAGCCGCTTTCTGAAATTGCCCGCGCCCAAGGGATCGGCTACTTTCTGCTCTCTTTTACCGACCTGTTTGGGATCCAACGGGCCAAGCTGGTGCCTGCCTCAGCTATCGACTTCATGGCAGAGGGTCAGGCTGGATTTGCCGGGTTTGCCGCCTGGTTGGACTTGACTCCAGCGGATCCCGATGTGTTTGCCCAGCCGGAGCGCGAGCGCCTGTTTCAACTGCCCTGGCAGCCGGAAGTGGCCTGGATGCCTGCCGATCTAGTCCAGGTCAACGGGGATCCCTTGCCACAAACCCCCCGCTGGGTGTTGAAGCAGGTGTTATCCCAAGCAGAAGCTATGGGCTTTCAAGTCAAGACGGGGATCGAATGCGAGTTCATGCTTCTGTCGCCAGAAGAGTGGGCCATTTCCGATGAGCGGGATCGGCAGGCCAAGCCCTGCTATGACCAGCAAAGTTTGATGCGGCGTTTTTCGGTGATCCGGGACATCTGCGATGGCATGCAGAAGCTGGGCTGGGATCCCTATCAAAACGATCACGAAGATGCCAACGGCCAATTTGAAATGAACTGGCGGTTTGACGATGCCCTAGTTACGGCTGATCGCCACGCCTTTTTCAAATACATGGTGAAAAGCATTGCCGAAAAGCATGGCTATCGAGCTACCTTCATGCCCAAACCCTTTGCTCATCTGACAGGCAACGGCTGCCACACCCATATTTCTCTTTGGCAAGGCGAACAAAACCTGTTTGCCGATCCTCAAGGGGAATTGGGGCTTTCTCAACTGGCCTATCACTTCATCGGCGGGGTGCTGCACCATGCGCCTGCTTTGTGTGCCCTCACCAACCCAACGGTCAATTCTTATCGTCGCCTCAATGCCCCTGTCACCCTCTCTGGAGCCACCTGGTCTCCCAACACAATCAGCTACAGCGGCAATAATCGCACCCACGCCATTCGGATCCCGGATGCCGGGCGGTTTGAATTGCGTTTGGCCGATGCTGCCGCCAATCCCTACCTTTTGGCTGCTGGTCTCATTGCCGCCGGCCTGGACGGGATCCAACACCAACGGGATCCTGGCCCCCGCTGTGACAACAACGCCTACACCGATCCCCTCCCCAATGCCCCAACGTTGCCCGGCTCTCTGGTCGAAGCCCTCAACCATTTAGACCAAAACACCCTGTTCCGCAGCAGGCTTGGGGATCCCTTTGTGAATGCCTACCTCAAGCTCAAACGCCAACAGTGGCAGGAATACAACCGTCAGATCACGCCCTGGGAGCGGGAAACAACCTTGGATTGCTAGCCCGGTAGTTGTTGTTATCTCATTACACCTTGAGAGAGGGCTTCCAACTGGCCTGGAGTGACCCTAAACCTGGGCCAACTGGTGCTGAGCTGCCTGCCGCATCACCTCCACCGGTACAGGCTTGCCTCCCAGCCAAAGCGATAGAGCCTTGGCCCCCTGGTGAACCAGCATCTCTAGTCCACTGATGGGGGTATGTCCCAACTCGGCGGCCATCCGCAGCAGAGGAGTGGGATCCGGCACATAGATCAGGTCGTAGACGATGGCACCCGGAGACAGCAGGCCCAGTTGCTCCCGGCTCAGGGGAGAGAGCTCCTGACCGCCAGGGGATCCCGGCTTGTGCATGCCCACGGGGGTGGTGTTGACCAAAAGCCGCGTCTGAGACAGGTAGCAATTCAACTCCGCCCAGTTCACCGTCTCCACCTGCGGCCAAGTCTGTCGCAAGGCCAGCAATGAGTTGGGGGATCGCCCCGCCACCCGCACCGGCCCCAGCCCCAACTCCAAACAGCCCTGGATGGCCGCCCGCGCTGCCCCCCCGGATCCCAGAATGAGAGTAGGGATCCCTTTTTCCAGACCCAGCAAAGGCTGCACAAAGCCATCGATATCGGTATTGGTGCCCGCCCACCCGCCCTCTGGCAAGGGGTAAACCGTATTCACCGCCCCCACCGCTGCTGCCCGCGATTCAATCTGATCGAGCAAAGGGAGAATGGCCTGTTTGTGAGGAATCGTCACATTAAACCCCCGCACCCCAATGGCCGCCAGCCCTGCCACCGCCGCCGCCAAGTGTTTTGGAGCCACCGGAAACGGCACATAGCAATAGTTTTCCCCCATAGCTGCCAAAGCAGCGTTGTGCATGGCCGGGGATAAGCTGTGGGCCACCGGATCCCCAACCAGACCAAGCAATTGGGTGCTTCCCGAAATCCGACCGTCCACCGGCTCAGCCAACTCCTCAAGGGATCCCTTAAGCCACTCAAGATTTAAAGACGATTTAAAAACTACTGAGACTCCGACTCAACCCGCTGCAGAGTCTGCCGGTAGCGATGGCGCCAGTCGGCCAACGATTCTTCCGAAATGTGGTCGATCAAGGTGCTCATCTCCGCCAGGATCTGATAAACGCGGTCAAAGCTTTGTCGGGTTCGCTCTTCCTGTTCCGGTTGACGCGCCTGCACCATGTACAAGCTCATCTTGATGGTTTGCAGGCGGTTTTTGCCCAAATCTTCCAGCATTTCCCGAATCTGTCGGATTGCCTCCTGCCTTACCCATCTTTGTCGCCGTCGCAACAGCCAAAAGAGGATCCCGTGGACGACCCCTACCAAAGTGGCGCTGACCGCCGTTGCCGTTTCTAGCGAAAAAGCGCTGCGGCTGGCCACAAAACCACTTAGCAGAATCACCCCTATTCCTACCGCCGTCAAGATGAGCTCAATGTTGTTTAGGAACCATCTTCCTGCTGGTCTCCAGATCCCAGATCCGGCCACTTGACCCTGAAGAATGCCCATCATAGCCTTTTGCACCTCCCTTCCGTCTCTCCCGTTCGCTCAGCCCATCACTACCTGCTCAGCCGCCCCAAGGCCAGGCGCGGTCTTCTACGGCTCAGTTGACGCTTCAGACAAAGCTGCCGGAGTTTTCGCCGCCGCAAGCGGAAGGGTCTATGGGCCAGGGATCCCGCTGTGGTTGACTCCGGTGCAGGAGCCTGCATCTTTCGACTCAGCTCTTGATGGTGTTGGCGGAGATCCTCAATCTGCCTGAGGCGAGTCTCCAGCTCTCGGCGCAGTTCGGCGTTTTCTTTTTCCAGACGCTGCAGGCGTTTCAGCAGCTCTGAGGACTCCGTTCCGCTGACGCGGTCGGAAACTGGGATGGGATGGGGAGCAGTCACCACCGAGCTGTGCACATTCCTGCTATCTCGCATAGCCTGGGCAGCCCGACGCAACAGAGCCACCCCCTTGGGATCATCGCTGTCCATGAGGCTGGCCGCTCCAAACTGGAGCTGCACCGGCAGCGCCCGCCCATTCACCACAAAGGGATCCTGAATCATCCGCTGACAGCAGCGTTCGGCAGCCATTTGCGCAGCAGCCAAGGTGCTCCCCGGCAGCAGAATGATAAACTGCCCCTCGTCGTAGCAAAACAGGTCGTCTCCATCGCGCAGGTTATTGGCCAGGCGCTCTCTAAACAGCTTGAGAAGAGCACCCCGACCGTCGGCTTCCAGCTCTTGTGCCAGAGAACCGAGGTTGGCCAAGCGCAGCACAAACAAGCTGAGGGGTTCGGATTGGGCACGGGCCTGGGCCACCCGCAGCGGCAAACGAGCCACCAAATCTTGACGGCTACCCACCTCCAAGCCAATTGACTTGGGGGGAGAGGGAGTAGATTTTTGCCCGGTTTTGAGCAGATATTGCTGGCGGCGACTTTCTACAATGCGCAGCCCTGCCCGCACCCGCGTCAGCAGCTCTGCAGCCTGAAAGGGTTTGGAGAGAAACTCATCGGCACCTGCCTCCAAAGCCCGCTCCATGTTGTCACTGCCCTCGCGGGCAGTCATGATGATGTAGTACACCCAGGCATATTCCGGCAATTGCCGCAGTTGGCGGCACAGGTCTAGGCCGTTCAGAGAGGGCATGACCCAGTCGGCAATGATGAGGTCTGGGGGTTGGCGGCGAATTTGCTCCAGCGCGGAGAGGCCATCCAAGGCATAAGAAATACTGCAGCCCTGCTTGCCCAAAAAGTTGGACAGCATTTCTGCCACCATGTAGCTATCATCCACGATCAGTACACGGGCTTGCAGACTGCTGTCTTGGCTTCTGCCAGAGCCGGATTTCCCCTTCTCGGGCAGAGGAGTTGCACCAACGCTCTCCGGGCTGGGATCCATAGATAAACCGAGGCAGGGTGGCGCGGGAAAGCAAACTACCCGCAACTTTCCATCGCTATTCTAATGAATGTGGTATCTCCATCGTTATTCTGATGCGGTAGCGAACAGCAGCCGCTTCCACTTTGCCGAGTTGGTTAGATGGATTGAATCACTCTTGAATCACTGAGACTTCGCTCGTCCAGAGCCGCTGTCTGTTGCTGCCCAAGGCTTGCTCTGACCAGAAGCCCTTTGGCGGGAGAGCTGAAATCTATGTGGTGAACATTTGTGAATTATTCGAGGCAGCAAAGCAGAGGCTCAGTAACGGATCTCGAGGGTGACTTGGGCGCGCACGGTTTGCTGTCCCCCCTCCACCGGTGTGGATGCTGTTTCTAGACGGGCATAGTCGGCGCGGGCAAAGGGGATCGGCGGCGGGATCATGTAGCCATCGCTCTGAATCTGGATGCGCTCGACGGAACGGATGCTCAGGTTCAAGACCCCCAGCACATCCTGGGCTTGGCGTTGGGCATCTTGCACGGCTTGGGTTAGGGCGCGGCTGCGCGCTTCCAACAGGGTGGCATCGTCGGCCCGGAAACTGACCGATTCCACCTGGGTGGCTCCGGCGGCCACGGCTTCATCCAGCACTTGCCCGGCTCTGGCCACGGGCACCTCGAATTGCAGACTGTTTTGCCCCTGCACACCCGTTAGGCGAGGCTGGCCATCCCGGTAGTCGTATTGCGGGTAGAGGGAAATGCCGGTGGTTTGCAGAGCGCTTACTTGCAGCTCCTTGAGGCGATTGACCAGCCGCTCTGAGCGTTCTGCCACCTGTTGTTGTACCGATTGCGCCGTCTCCCCTTGAATGACTACCCCTAAGCGAATGAGGGCAATGGAGTTCTCCACCGAGACCGATCCCTGCCCTGTAACCGTCAACATTCGGGATCCCTCACCAGGACTGGCCATCGCTCCACCTCCGGCGATTATGTTCCAACCCAACAGTGCCACCGCCAGTACCAGGCCCAGCCACGCTACCCCCTTCAGCCCTTTCCAACCCCTGATCCCGTTCATTGCTTTCCCCTTCTGTGGTTCAATCCCAGCCTACTCCCACCGCTCCTCAGCCTGATCCGACAAAAGCCCCAGCCACCAGTTCCCTAACCTCACCCAGCCGGTGCGTTCTTGCCCCCACGGATCCCGTATCCGCACACGGAATACCCGTTGATACTTGGAAGTGCTCCCGGAAAAAGGCCCCAGCCGCCAGTACCGTGCCTCCTGGCTCAACAGGGAGTAGCCCTGCTTTGCCGCCCACCGCTGCAGCAATTCTTGGCTGCGTCTTTGTTCCCAGACGAAAATCCCAACGAAAAGGGCAGCAGCAACCGCCGCCCCTACTAGGGCCAATGCCAGCTCAGACATGGGGATAGACTCTACTGCCCATCCTACAAAGGTTGCTCCAATGCTGGGATCCCCGGCGGTCAAAGTTCACCTTCGTCGCCTCACCCGCCCTCAGACCTTGGACAAAGAGATCCCTGCTTCAACCCATCAGGCCGTATGATCGAGGCAGGGTGGTCAAAACTTAATTTGTTCTCAATTTGTTAAGGTCTCTTTAAGAATGGCCGAATCGAAACTGCGACAACTGCTGCGCGATCTGGATGTTGAGCTGCAAAAAACCCCTGGCCTGGACGAAAAGCAGCGGCAGCACATTGCCACCATTCGCCAGGAAGTGGAAGCGGTGCTGGCCGAGCTGGGATCCCCGACCGAGAGCAAACCGAGCCAAGGCCCCAGGGATCGCATCGGAGAGGCGCTGGGCCTGTTCGAGACCTCGCATCCCAACCTTACCCTGATCCTGGAGCAGGTGATCGACACACTGGCAGGGATGGGTTTGTAGGTTCAGGGTCCGTAAAAGGGCTCACCAGAAAGCTCCCTTGCTTGCTAGCCTTGGTAATGCGTTGAAAGCTCCTGCTCTATGACCAGCACTCTCCACTCCACTTCGTTTAACACCGCCCGCTCCAAACAGATTTTTGCCCGGGCACAAAGTCTCATGCCGGGGGGAGTGAGTTCTCCGGTGCGCGCCTTCAAGTCGGTGGGCGGGGATCCCGTCGTGTTCGACCGTGTCTCAGGGGCCTACGCCTGGGATGTGGACGGCAACCAATACATCGACTACATCGGCAGTTGGGGGCCGGCGATTGTTGGCCACGCTCACCCCGAGGTCATTGAGGCTCTGCGCCGAGCTTTGGAGAAAGGCACCAGCTTCGGCGCCCCATGCGTTCTGGAAAATGAACTGGCGGAGCGGGTCATTGAGGCGGTGCCCAGTGTGGAGATGGTGCGCTTTGTCAATTCCGGCACCGAAGCTTGCATGGCGGTGCTGCGCTTGATGCGGGCCTATACCGGCCGGGAAAAGGTGATCAAGTTTGAGGGCTGCTACCACGGCCATGCGGACATGTTTTTGGTGAAAGCCGGTTCGGGGGTGGCCACGCTGGGCTTGCCAGACTCGCCGGGGGTGCCCAAGGCAGCTACCAGCGCTACGCTGACGGCTCCCTACAACGACCTGGAGGCAGTCAAGGCCCTGTTTGAACAGCACCCCGACTCCATTGCCGGAGTCATCCTAGAGCCGGTGGTGGGCAATGCCGGCTTTATTCCCCCCCAGCCGGGCTTTTTGGAAGGGTTGCGGGATCTCACCCAAAAGTACGGAGCCCTACTGGTATTTGATGAGGTGATGACCGGCTTTCGCATCAGCTATGGCGGTGTACAGGCCAAGTTTGGGGTCATCCCCGATTTAACGACCCTGGGCAAGGTCATCGGCGGCGGCCTGCCGGTGGGGGCCTACGGCGGTCGGCGAGAAATTATGGAAATGGTGGCTCCAGCGGGGCCGATGTATCAGGCAGGGACTCTTTCCGGCAACCCCCTGGCCATGACAGCAGGGATCCAGACACTGGACATTTTGCGCCGCCCGGGCACCTACGAGTATCTGGAGCGGATTACCGAGAAGTTGGCGACGGGGCTATTGCAGATCGCGCGGGAAACGGGGCATGAGATGTGCGGGGGCTATCTGCCCGGCATGTTTGGCTTCTTTTTTACTGCCGGCCCAGTGCGCAACTACGAAGAGGCCAAGACTTCCGATCTGCAGAAATTTGCCCGCTTCCATCGCGGCATGTTGGAGCGGGGAGTCTATCTGGCGCCCTCGCAATTTGAGGCCGGCTTCACCTCCCTGGCCCACACAGAGGCCGATGTGGAGAAAACTCTAGCCGCCGCGCGAGAGGTGTTGAGCACCCTCTGAGTTGACAATTACCCCCTCGCGAGCCGGGATCCCTGCTATGGCCGAGCATATCCATCGCAACTGGAGCATCACCACCCAAGCTACAGAGAAGGGGTTTATCTTTCGCTGCCGGCTGCTCCAGCAAGATGGCTCTTGCGAGTCGGAGATTGGCACCAAAGCCTACGGCTACTTTCAAAACGAGGCCGAAGCTATTCTGGCGGGCATGGTCTGGATCGACCGGCAGCAACTGCCAGATCACCTAGACGGTCTACTGTTTGACAATGAGGAGCCGGAAGGTTAGATAGGGGCTTCTTCTCGCACCAGCCGCTCCCAACCCAAGCCTTTGAGGGCAGCATTGCGCCGCAGCGGTCGGGTCACCAGCTCCAGCAGAGCCTGGGTGTTGCCGAAGCCGTGGATCTGGGCGAAGGTGAACTCCACCGACCACTTGGTGGTTATCCCCCGTGCCTCTAGGGGGTTGGCGTGGGCCATACCTGTGATCACCAGATCCGGCTGCAGGGCCTTGATGCGCTGGATTTGGTTGTAGTTATCCGGCTTCTCTACGATGGTGGGCTTGGGTACCCCCATCTCTTCGCAGGTGCGCTCCAAGAGGGCCAGCTCAGCCGCCTGGTAGCGTTTGTCCATGTAAGGGATCCCAATTTCCTGCACCGTCATGCCGCAGCGCACCAAGAAACGGGCCAGCGAGATCTCCAGCAGGTTATCGCCCATGAAGAAAACGCTTTTGCCCCGCACCAGCTCCAGATAATCCCGAACTTGGGGATGGCTCCACACTTCCGCTTCCCGCTCTGGCAAGCCCTGAGTCGGGATCCCCAGCTCGCGGGCAATGGCTTCTATCCAGGCGCGGGTGCCATCCGGCCCGATGGGAAAAGGAGCGGTGATGAGCTTAGCCTTTTTGCGGCGTACCAGCGTGGTGGCCGTGCGGCTGAGGAAAGGATTCACCCCCACCACGTAGGTGCCCGGCTCGATGGCCGGCAGCTCCCCATAGCGTTTGGCCGGCAACCAGCCGGAGACGCGGATCCCGTGTTTTTTCAGCTCCAGGGTGAGTTGGGTAACCACCGGATCGGGCACCGAGCCGAAGATCACCAAGGGAGGATGCTTGTGGAAGCCTTCCTCCTCTTTCTTTGTTCCAGAGCGGAGCCCGTAAAAAAGCGCCTGGAGACCCCCGCGGGTTTCCTGCTCCTCTGCCCGCACCTGCTCTGGGCAGCGCTGAGCCATCGAGGCCAAAACCGTGTCTTCCCCTTGGGTAAAGGCGTAGTCGAGGCCATTGGCCCGTGCCACCACAATCGGGATCCCAATCTCCCCCTCCAGCTTCTGGGCTAGGCCCTCCAGGTCCATTTTGATGATCTCGGTGGTGCAGGTGCCGATCCAAACAATCACGCTGGGATTGCGATCTCGTTGAATTTGCAGGCACAGCCGCTTCAGCTCCTCATAGTCGTTGAGCTTGGCGCTAATATCCCCCTCTTCCAGCTCCGCCATGGCATAGCGGGGCTCGGCAAAGATCATCACCCCCATGGCGTTTTGCAGAAAGTAGCCACAGGTTTTGGTGCCGATGACCAAAAAGAAGCTGTCTTCAATTTTTTGATAAAGCCAAGCTACACAACTAATCGGGCAAAAGGTATGGTAGTTGCCGGTTTCGCACTGGAAGTTAAGGGCGTTGGCACTATCCAAAGCAGCATTCATGCTCGTCTCCTAACAACATATAAAGAGGGGAACATTTCGGGCTAAAGGGCCGCCAACTGGGGCACACCCACCAATTTTTCGCTGAGATCCCAAAGCAGTTTGGCCTTGGCATCGTCCGCCGCCTCGTCAGAGACTTCTTGGTTAAAGGGCTTGGCATTCTTGCGTTGCCGGTTGCCCCAGCTCCAGTAGAACCCCGACCGACGAAACTCGGGATCGGCCACCACTTGGGCCACCCGCTCTCCGGCCAATTCCTCAGAAACAAATCCGCCCGTGATGTTTTTTTGGAACCAGGGGAAAAGTTTCTGAAACAGGGGATAGTGATGGCGGAACAGAGCCGTGGTGGCTACACACCCCGGATAGAGAGAGAGGAACGTGATGCCTGTGCTCTCATGGAAGCGACGGTGTAGCTCGCGCATGGTGAGGATATTGCAGACTTTGCTGTCTTTGTAGGCTTTCACCGGATCGAATTTGCCGCCATCGGCCATGCTGATGGGATCCTTGAAGCCCTGGGCAAACCCCCGCAGATCCCCCAGGTGGGGTTGGGGTGGGATCTTACCCCCCAGCTCTTTGGGATTGTGGGTAACCGTGCCCAAGATCACCAGCCGCCGATCTGGATAGGTGGAGCGTTTCAGATCCTCCAACATCAAATGGCAGAGCAAGAAATGCCCCAGATGGTTGGTGGCCATGGTCAGCTCATATCCTTCCGGGCTGCGCAGGGGCTGCTTGAGCAGGGGCATGTAGATGGCGGCATTGCAGACCAAGGCGTCCAAGGAACGGCCCCAGTTGCGGAACTGCTCGACAAACCGCCGCACGCTGGCCAAGCTGGCCAGATCGATGTGCATCAGGGTATAGCTGCCCTGGGGGATCCCCACTTGTTGGGCCACCCGGTAGGCTTTGTCCAGATCCCGACAGGCCATCACCACGTGCCAGCCGCGCTTGGCCAAGGCCAAAGCTGAGTACAGGCCAACACCCGAGGAAGCTCCGGTAATCACGACGGTGGGTTGCTCTTGTCCTTGCATATCCAACTCCTGTGCCATTTCCTTCCCAAAGCGAGATCCCTACAGGATCCATCTTGGGGGGGAAAGCGGATCGGACAACAAATTGATAAGGTTTGCGACAGTCTTCCGAAACAGTGGCTTCATTTTTGGACACACTGCCCCCGCTGGCAGGGGATCCCTTACACCAAGGCCAGTTGGCGGGCTGGAGTGTTGTAAAAGTCGGAGAGCAAAGCAAACAGCTCCCGATCCTCGGCAGGTTGGGGCACGATCCCTTCCGGACGGGCCAGCAGCTCATCGGCGATGTTCAGGTAGTACTGGCAGACAGGCTCCAGGCTGGGATCGGTTTCCGCCATCTCGAAGAGGGTTTTGCCCTTGACCCGCGAGACGCGAATATCTTCAATGAGGGGAAGCACCTCGATAACCGGCATGGGAACTGCCGAGACGTATTTGTCAATCAGATCCCGCTTACTGGTGCGATTGCCGATCAGCCCGGCCAACCGCAGCTTGCGGGTTTTGGCCTTTTCTCGCACCGAGGCAGCAATCCGATTGGCGGCAAACAGGGCATCAAAGCCGTTGTCGGTTACGATCAGGCAGTAGTCGGCGTAGTTGAGGGGAGCCGCAAAACCGCCGCACACCACATCCCCCAGCACATCGAAGAGGATGACATCGTACTCATCGAAGGCGTTCAGCTCCTTCAGGAGTTTGACGGTTTCCCCCACCACATAGCCGCCACAGCCGGCCCCTGCCGGGGGCCCACCCGCTTCCACACAGTCCACGCCGCCGTAGCCGCGGTAGATCACATCTTCTGGGTAGATGTCTTCGTGGTGATAGCCCTTGGCTTCCAGGGTGTCGATGATGGTGGGGATGAGAAAGCCGGTCAGGGTGAAGGTGCTGTCGTGCTTGGGATCACAGCCAATCTGCAAGACCTTTTTGCCCCGCCTGGCCAAGGCCACCGAGATGTTGCAACTGGTGGTGGATTTGCCGATCCCACCTTTTCCGTAAACCGCCAATTTCACAGCGCGTTCCTCCATGGGGCAGACAAGGGACATTATCGGCAGCCAACCCGCCCCCTGAGAACTGTTGCGAAGGATAAAGGTGGATCCCTCAAAAAGCTAGAAGTTCCCAGATCTTGCAAATGGTCCTAAGAAAGTTCCCAGGGCTTCTCAAGTCGATTTTTGATGTTTTTCCCGATTTTAGTTTTAGATATACTTTCATCAGTGATCAAAAGAAAACAATTCCAGATGACAATTCACCCAAATCGGGAAGGATTCAGCTATGCCATGGCGCTGATCCCGTCCTCTTGGCTTGGCGCTGAGGCAGGTCTGGGCTGAGAAAGAATCAAGAATGGTCTCAATTCTGGGGGGAAGGTGGGGGGAACCCTTCGCTCTCAGGGATCGAAGGCAAACGTAACTCGCACCGCTCCTGCAGAATCCACCTCGATCCTGCGCAGGAATTCCCGCAGGTAGGCACGCCGTTCGGTCTCGCTGAGGTCTTGCCAGAAGGGCGGGATGGAGAGGGTTTGGATGGTCTGGGTGAGGTTGGCGGGGGGGAGTTGCTCCAGCTTTTGGGCCAAGCGGGCCGTCTCTGCTCGCAACTGGTAGCGACGCTGGGCCAGGGAGGCCTCGTCCATTAGTCCAGATTGCTGCAGCTCTTCCAATTGCCGCAGCCGCTCGGCGTTGGCCTGGATTTGGGCTTGGAGCTCTTGGCGGACTTGGGTGAGGGCTTGTCGATCCAGGGTCTGGGCGCGTTGGGGCAGTTGTTCGCACACCTGCCGGATCACCTCCTGCAGGACTTCGGTGTAGGGGAGGCTGTAGCGACAGGTTTGGCAGCGCAGATAGAGGTAGGGGGATCCGTTCTTTTTCCCCTTGCGAGGGGTGGTTTGCACAATGCGCAGAAGGCTGCCACAAGCGCAGCAATGAACCAGGCCGGCCAAAGCGCGGGGAGCACTGGCGCTGCGGCGAGGGATCCCTTGGTTGCGTTTGAGCCAGCGATCGATCTGGGCGGCTTCCGTGCGGCTGAGAAGGGCCGGGTGAGTGTCCCGCAGGGTGGTGCCGTCGGCATAGGCCAGATCCCCGCGGTATACCGGGTTGAGCAGCCAGTTGCGTCCGGTGGCCACAGAAATCCGCTTGTGGTGTTTTTCCTCCAAGAAGCGCACCGCCTGCCGCAGGGATCCGTAGAGGAGAAAGTGCTGGAAAAAATCCTGAACGATGCTGGCCTGCCGGCGATCCAGCACGTAACGTTCCCCTTCGCGGCGGTAGCCAAAGGGGGCAGGGCCAGGGGGGGGTTTGCCCGCCAGGCGGTTTTGGGCTTGGCTGCAGCAGAGGCGGCGGCTTTGCAACTGATGGGGGATCTCGGCCAGCAGGGGGATCCAATCGGCAGCCTCGGTGGGGGTTTGCAGACCGGATTCGGTGACCAAGCTGAGGCGGATCCCGGAGTGTTGGAGTTGCAGCAGCCGCTCGTGGATTTCATCCGCCCGATCCCCCAGATCCGACAGGCGCAAGAGCAGCACTTCCTGCACCAAGCCGGCTGTGATGCGTCGGAACAGCTCCTCCAAATGAGTTCGGGATCCCCAATCGTGCAGGATGGGATCGGCCCCTCGCCCCTGGAGCCAGGCCAACTCCTGTTCCGGCAAAGGAGCATGGGAAGGCGTGTAGAGGTAGCCGCAAACGCTCATGGACAAGCCATTCAACTATTGTCACCGCCGCTGCGCCAGAACGGAATCAAGCACCTGGCGAATGTTGCCCTGGGCCTGTTGCAAGTGCTGACGAGCTTCCTGAGCAGAGCACCCCATCAAGGCCACAAGGATCGCGGTTTTCACCTCTCCATCACAAGCCTGCAGCAATTGGGCAGCCGTAGTGGGATCCAGATCGCAGGCTAGGGCCACCATTCGCTCCGCCCGTTGCTTGAGCTTGGCATTGCTGGCCTGGAGATCCACCATTAGGTTGCCATAGGTCTTGCCCAAGCGGATCATCACTCCAGTGGAGATCGTGTTCAACACCAGCTTTTGGGCTGTGCCGGCTTTCATGCGGGTGGATCCGAGGATCACCTCCGGCCCCACCAAAGGGGCAATGGCAATGTCCACCTGCTCGGTTAGCGGGGAAGGGTGGTTACAGGCCAGGCCAATCGTGAGCGCCCCCATGCTCCTAGCGGCTTGGATCCCACCCAGCACATAGGGGGTACGACCGCTGGCGGCAATTCCCACCACACTATCTTGAGCTTGGAGGTGGAGACTCTCCAGAGCGCGGGCAGCCGCTTCCGCGTCATCCTCTGCGCCTTCTACCGCCTGGGTCAGGGCTTTTTCCCCCCCGGCAATCAAAGCCACCACCTGGGTGGGGGAAGTGCCAAAAGTGGGCGGGCACTCAGCCGCATCCAGCACCCCCAGCCGACCTGAGGTTCCTGCCCCGATATAGATCAGCCGCCCGCCGTGACGCATCCGCTGGGCAATGGCATCGATGGCTTGGGCAATCGGCTCTGCTTGAGCAGCCACCGCTTCCGGCACCCGCCGATCCTCAGCGTTGATCCGTTTCACCAGTTCCCAGGTGCTGAGACGGTCGATCTCGGCTGTGGCCGGGTTGGGGCTTTCGGTCAGGGATCCGGGATCCCCGGCCACTTGTGGAGAATCCATAGCAGTGCTTGCTTAGGGGAGAGGGATCCCACGTTTTGTCCCCTCAGATTCTATCTAGCGGTGGCAAGGGATCTCTTGAGGGATCAGTAAACGGAAGAAGAACTGCGCCAACAGCGTCGCCAGCATCCATTCCCGCCAAAACCCCTGCCAACGGGAACGCAGCACGGCCACGGTAGTCCTTCTCCCAGGATGCCCTCATCACCGGCGGCAACCAGCCCAAGCACCCCTCAGTCCGCAGCCAAACCGGTGAATTGAGGAAGGCAAGCACTGCCAGGTGGCGGTACTCTAGAAGGTGTTCTAAGGACTCCGTCCCGCTACTGCGATGAGTAAGTCCATGCAAGCGATGGCAAGGACTCCGTCCCGCTACCGCGACCAGCCTGCCCTGCGCATCTTGATCGTGCGCCATGGTGAGAGCACCTTCAACCTGGAAAATCGCATTCAAGGCCGCTCCGATCTCTCCCGGCTCACCCCCACTGGAGAAGTGCAGGCGCAGCGTGTAGCCGAGGCCCTGGCCGGGATCCCGTTGGATTGCGCCTATTGCAGCCCCCTGTCTCGCGCCCTCGAGACAGCTCGCATCCTTTTGAAAGACCGAGAAGGGATCCCTCTGCACGTTACCGATCAACTGCGGGAGATCGACCTGACGGCCTGGGAAGGGCTGACCTTTGCCGAGGTGCAGGAGAAATACCCCGAAGATTACCACCTGTGGCGGCACCATCCCGACAACCTGGAGCTGGAGGGCCGCTTTCCAGTGCGGGAGCTCTGGCAGCAGGCGCAGGGGTTTTGGGAAATGCTGGCCCTGCATCTGCAATCGGCTGCAGGCCTCTGGAACCATGGAGCGGATCCCTCCCCAAGGCAGCCCCTCAATATCCTCATCGTGGGCCACAGCGGCATCAATCGCGCCCTGGTCAGCACCGCCATCGGCCTGGGGCCACACCACTATCACCGCCTCGGGCAGGATAACTGCGCCATCAGCGTTCTCAATTTTCCCGAGGGCCTGCAGGGGCCGCCACAACTGGAATCTCTAAACATCACCGCTCACCTCGGCCAAGCCCTGCCCAAGCGCAAGCAGGGGATGCGCATCTTGCTGGTGCGGCATGGAGAAACCCAGTGGAACCGAGAGCGCCGTTTTCAGGGGCAGCGGGATATTCCCCTCAATGCCACCGGGGAGGAACAGGCAGCCAAGGTGGCAGAATTTTTGGCCACTCAACCCCTGCAACTGGCCTTCTCCAGCCCCCTGAAGCGCCCCTGGGCCACAGCCGATGCCATCTGCAGCAACCACGGCAACCTCATTTTGCGCCCAATGCCCGACTTGCAGGAGATCTGCCACGGGGACTGGGAGGGCAAGCTGCAAAGCGAAGTCGAAGCTGAATACCCCGGCGAGCTGGAGCGCTGGCAACGGGATCCCGCCAGTGTGCAGATGCCCAATGGGGAAAACCTTCACCAGGTGTGGGAGCGCACTCGCTCCGCTTGGCAGGAGCTTTTGGCCATCACCGCAGCCCAGTTTCCTCAGGGCACGGCGGTTGTTGTTGCCCACGATGCCATCAACAAGGCGATCATCTGTCAGTTGTTCGACCTTTCCCCCCAAGCCTTTTGGATCTTCAAGCAGGGGAATGGTGCCATTACGGTGATCGACTATCCAGAAGGCAAGGAGGGTGCCCCGGTTTTGAAGGTGTTGAACCTCACCACCCATCTGTCGGGCCAGATCTTGGACTGCACCACCGCTGGAGCTTTGTAAAGATGGGCTCATCCCCTCTCCGCGAGCTAACAGGACGACTAACAGGACAAAATGTGCATCTCCAGGGAGTGCGCCTGTTGGATCCTTGGCGCCAGCGGGATGAAGTAACCGATGTGTGGTTGCAAGAGGGTCGCCTGCGGGCCACCGAGCCAGCAGGGATCCCTGCCGACATCCCCACCATCGATGGCTCAGGTTGGGTGGTGGGGCCGGGTTTGCTGGATCTGTATGCCCACAGCGGCGAGATGGTTGGCAGCGATCTGGCCCACAGTCGGGAAACCCTGACCTCTTTGGCTGCAGCGGCTTTGGCGGGAGGCTTTACCCAGGTGGGGCTTCTGCCCACCCCCCTTCCCGGAAGCGGCTTTTTTCCGGTGCTGGATCGCCCGGAGCACTTGAACCGCTACCCCCGCCAATTGGGGGATCCCCGCTGGCTGCCCTGGGCTGCCCTGAGCGTGGGTGGCCAAGGAGAAACTCCAACCCCCTGGGGAGAACTGGCGCAAGCGGGAGCAGTTGGTTTTGCAGAAGTTCAGCCGCTGCGCTCCTTGGCTTTGGTGCGGCGGGCTCTGGAGTATTTGCGGCTGGGAAAGAAACCCCTGCTGCTCTGGGCCTGGGATCCCACCTTGGCCGGGCAAGGTAGCCTCTACGAAGGGATCTGGGCGCTGCGCCTAGGGCTGAAAGGGATCCCTGCCAGTGCCGAAACTGCCGCTCTGGCCCGTCTCTTGGAGGTGATCAGGAGCGTTCCTTCCCCTCCGCCTGTGCACATCATGCGCCTGAGCCAAGCCCGCAGCCTGGAGCTGATCCAACAGGCCCAAGCCGAAGGACTGCCGGTTACCGCCAGCGCCACTTGGATGCACCTGATCTTGTCCGAAGAGGCCGTCTTTGAGCACCGCTACGATCCCCACCTTCGCCTTCTGCCCCCTCTTCCCAGCGCCGGCGACCGAGAGGCTCTGATCGCCGGGATCCGTTCCGGCAGCCTGGGGATCGCGACGGATCACCACCCCTACACCTACGAAGAGAAAACCCTGCCCTTTGCCGATGCTCCGCCGGGGGCGATGGGCCTGGAGCTGGCTCTGCCGCTGCTGTGGCACCATTTGGTAGAAACGGGATCCCTGACAGCGCTGCAACTGTGGTCTGCCCTCAGCCTGTACCCGGCCCGCTGCCTAAACCTAGATCCGCCCACCCTCACCCCCCACAGCGACTGGGTGCTGTTTGATCCCACCCACCCTTGGACGGTTTCTGTTGCCACTCTCCACTCCCGATCGCCAGCGACTCCCTGGCTGGAGAAAACCCTGTGCGGCAAAGTGCTGCACACCCATGTCGAGGGGATCCCATCCCGCAGCTCTGCCCCTTGATCCCGAAGAAGGCCGACAAGACCTGTCCGGAGAAAGAGCCAATTCAAAGAGGGGGATCCCTTCCCGCCAGCAGGACGAGTCCTTAATTCAAAACTAATTCAAAACTCCCCGGCCAGAGCGGCTACGCAACGCTCACACAGCTCTGGATGTTCGGCAAATTCCCCCACACGGGTGGAATAGTTCCAGCAGCGCACGCACTTTTGGCCGTCAGCCGGAAAAACAGAGACCTCCAAGCCTTGACCTGAGGTTTTCTCCAGTTCCACCTGTGAGGTGATGAACAAGTAGCGCAACTCGGCAGCCCGCTCCTGCAAAAGAGCGTATAGGCTGGGATCCGCTACCTTCAGGATTACCTTGGCCTCGGTGGAAGCGCCGATGGGCTTAAAGGACTCCGTCCCGCTAACGCGACCGGTACGGGCTTGCTCCAGAGCCTTGTTCACCTCTTGGCGCACCTCTCGCAGCTGCTCCCAAATGGCCGCCAACTGGGGATCCCGCCAGTGCTCCGGCAGCTTCATCCACCCCCCCTCAAACACCGAACGGGTGGGCTTGGGATAGGGCAGATGGCTCCAAATCTCTTCGGCCATGTGGGAGAGAACGGGGGCGATGGCCTTGGCCAAGTTCTCCAGCAACAGGGAGAGCACCGTTTGACATTGGCGCCGCCGTAGACTTTGGGCATGGCTAATGTAGAGGCGATCCTTGGCAATATCCAGGTAAAAGTTGGAGAGATCCACCACACAGAAGTTCTGAATCGCCTGGAAAAAGCGGTAGAACTGATAGCTGGCAAAAGATTCGCCGATCTCGGATCCCACCTCGTGCAGGCGGTGCAAAATGTAGCGGTCTAGCTCCGTCAAGGCTGCAAAAGGAACGGCATCCTGAGCCGGATTGAAGTCGTAGAGGTTGCTCAGCAAAAAGCGAGCTGTGTTGCGGATTTTGCGATATACATCCGCCATTTGCCCAAGAATGGTCTTACCCAGCGGCACATCCCCGGAGTAGTCCACACTGGAGACCCACAGGCGCAGCACATCCGCCCCGTAGGCGGGATCCGTCTGGGGATCTTTGCCGCCGTTAATTAACACCAGCGGATCGATGACATTGCCCAGGGACTTGCTCATTTTCTGGCCTTTCTCGTCCAGCACAAACCCATGGGTGAGCACCGCCTTGTAGGGGGCATGGCCGTTGACGGCCACGGAGGTGAGCAAACTGGATTGGAACCAGCCCCGGTGTTGGTCGGAGCCCTCCAAATACAGATCCACCGGGTAGCCCAGCCCTTGGGCCTTGGCCACCGCTGCCCAGGAGGAGCCGGAGTCAAACCAGACATCCATGGTGTCTGTGCCCTTGCGGTAGGTGCGGCCATTGCGGCGGTACTGCTCCGGCAGCAGCTCTTCCACTGGGCGCTGCCACCAGGCGTCGGATCCCTCTTGGGCGAAGATGGCCTTGATGTGGTCGAGGGTCTCGGCGGTGAGCAGAACCTCGCCGGTTTCTTCGTCGTAAAAGACGGGGATGGGCACGCCCCAAGCCCGCTGGCGGGAAATACACCAATCCGAGCGCTCCGACACCATAGCAGTGATGCGGTTCTCCCCGATGGCCGGGATCCATTTCACGGTTTTAATGGCCTGCAGGGCCAGCTCCCGGAAGCCAGCTACAGACGCAAACCACTGCTCGGTGGCCCGGAAAATCGTTGGCTCTTTCGTGCGCCAGTCGTAGGGATATTTGTGGTTGTAGGGCTCTTCCTTGAGCAAAGCCCCCGCAGCCTGCAGAGCCTGGATGACAGCAGCATTGCCGCTGGTCTCCGGCTTCTTGGAGAGCACATCCAACCCGACGAACTGGGATCCGGCCTCGGCGGTAAATCTCCCCTGATCGTCCACAGGGCTGAGAATGGGCAGACCATACTTTTGGCCGGTTTTGAAGTCATCTTCCCCATGCCCCGGAGCTGTGTGCACAATGCCGGTGCCGGACTCGGTGGTGACATAGTCCCCCAGCACGCAGAGGCTGGCGCGGTCAAAGAGGGGGTGCCGTCCTTGACTGTATTCCAGGGCGGATCCCGGCAGGGTGGCCTTGATCTCCAGAGGCGTCTCCAGAACCTTCTCCAGCCGCTCCCGCAGATCGGCGGCGATCAACAGCAGGCCGAAGCGGGGAGACTCCACCACTGCATAGGTGAGCTTGGGGTTAAAGCAGAGAGCCAGGTTGGCCGGGATCGTCCAAGGGGTGGTGGTCCAGATGGCTGCCCGCAGGCCCGGCATGAAAGGCTCCAAAACCGGCTGCGCCGCCGGACTCAGGCTCTGTAGCGGAAAGGCCACGTAGATGCTGGGGGAGATGTGGTTGTCGGGGTACTCCAGCTCCGCTTCCGCCAGAGCCGTCTGGGAGCTGGGGCTCCAGTGGACGGGTTTGAGGCCGCGGTAGATGTAGCCCTTGAGGGCCATTTGTCCAAACACCTCAATCTGTGCGGCTTCGTACTCCGGCGACAGCGTCAGGTAGGGCCGATCCCAGGATCCCCATACCCCCAGGCGCTGAAAACTGGCCCGCTGCACATCAACGTAGTGCAGGGCGTACTCCTTGGCTTTTTGTCGCAGCTGCAGAGGGGTGAGGTTTTCCCGCTCCTGCGGAGTGAGGCTTTGCAACACTTTCAGTTCGATGGGCAGGCCGTGGCAATCCCAGCCGGGCACGTAGCGCACCTTGCGCCCCTGCAGGATGTGGTACTTGTTGACGATATCCTTGAGGATCTTGTTGAGGGTGGTGCCCATGTGGATATCGCCATTGGCGTAGGGCGGTCCATCGTGCAGGACAAAGGGATCCCCAGGATTGTGGTCGGCAAGGCGCTGGTAGATTTGCTCTTCCTGCCAAAAGGCTTGAATGGCGGGTTCTCTCTTGGCGGCCTCTGCCCGCATGGGAAACTGAGTTTGGGGCAGGTTGAGGGTACTTTTGTAGTCCACGGCAACTCGAGCCAACTAGAGGGCGTCCTTCTATCCTACGCTGTTGCCTTATCCTCAGCAGTCCATCCCTCACCCCTCTTGTGGGACAGGGGATCCGAAGCCCACGGTCACCCAGAGCGCCTGGAGCTCTCAAACGGCTCCAACAAACCACCGCATGAACTCCCTGATCGAGAAAACAAGAAAAGATTTGTGCTAGTCTCAGGGTGTCGTTTAGTAAGGGAGGTTCCTGCGGATGCCAGATAGTAGTAGTTGTAAGGGTCGTCAAGTTGGGTTCAGCCGGCTGTGCGCCGGGGCTGTTCTCTAACGGTCTGAACTTAGATCCTTCAGTCTGCTGAAGAGTCTTCGCGTTCTGGCTCGCTTGGAGTTCCTCCCGGCAGTCAGGTTCCAGTTGAAGGCCCGCTAGACCGCTCTTTCCCTGACCGCCTGTTGTTGCCTTGGGGGTGGGAGAGAGCGGATAGTTTTGCAGCTAGCTGTAGCGGGGCTTGGAATGGACGGGCGTCTGAAGATGCCAATGTTTCTTGAGGTTGGGTCCTTTCAAGACACCTCGACCCAACCTTTCGAGACCCCTCGGGATTGTTCGGTCAATTGCTGGCAGGAGTGGGGCGATCCACCACCGGAGCACCAAGGGAGTCGCCGCTATCGCAACCGCTCAAAAATAGGGCCAGCACCAGAAAGCAAACAAGCTGAGGGGCGCATAGTTTCCCACCTTAACAAGCTCAACTGCCTGTCCAGATTACCCCAGAGCCATTCCTCATCATCCTGAAGATTTCCTAAGGGACGGTGGGGATGGCCAGGGATCCCTCCAGAGCCAAGCGATCGCTGACGATAAGACGCCGACTCTCCAGCGTGATGCCGGTTTGGTTAACCAACATCACAGAAATCCACTCAGAACGGGGTTCTTGCGGAGCATCTGCCTGTAGGAAGATCCCTCCGGCCTGTAGAGGTTCGAGAGCAAACGAGGTCACCTCTGGGTAGCCCGCCCCGGCAACGGGTTGTTCGGCAACGGCGCCCAACAGCAAAGAGTGGGTGAGAGGCTCTGCCACAATCGCCTGCAGCGAATAGGTGGATCCCGGTTTGACCACCTCCGGCAGGTTCAAGGTGACGGTGGGAGGGGCAGATCCAGAGGTGAGGGTGCTGGCCTCCCGCAGCACTTCTTGGTCAATCAACAGCAGTTGTCCGGGATTGGCTGGATCCGGGCGATAGCGATTGCGCACCAGGGCAGAGGCTTCTACCTGAAAGTCCCCCCGCACCGAGGATTGGGATCCCTCTACTTGGCTGAGAATATCCGCAACAATCTCAGGGCCCACCTGCCGCCAGGAGAGGATCTGGGCCGAATAGGTGAGCTTGGGATGAGAGCTCCACAGCTTGCGGATGGCACCTTCCACCTCTTCCCGGTCCAGCCCATCTCGGTGGCGGAAGTCGGGGCTGTAGCCGGCCATCACCCCTGGCAAATCCCGCCGGTTGGCGGCGGCCACCTGCTGGCTTAGCCACTCCACCAGGGCGGCTGGCGGTGGGCTGGAAACTTGCCGCTGGATCCCACTTTCTAGGGGCATCGGGGCAGCTTGGGCCCAAGCCGAGGACTCCGTCCGGCTGACGTGACCGGCTGTCAATCCAAGGGGGATGCTCCAGCTCACGGCCAGAGCAAGGGGCCAAAGCAGTTGCGGAAAGTTAGATCGGGATTTCAAGCCATGGGCCTCCAGCCGGCAAATCTGGATCCCAGTCTAGCCTTAGGGCAGTTGGGATCCCAAAGTCCAGACCAGATAAGATCGATTGGAATAAGCTTTGGCTCATAGCGCCTGTTCTCCATGGCTCCCCAGCACTCTCCAGCTTTCTTGGCCCTGGTCAACGAGGCCAAAAGCCGCATCCAAGAACTGACAGTCGAGCAGGTCAGGCAAAAACAACTGCAAGGGGATCCCTTCTATTTTGTGGATGTGCGGGAAGAGTCGGAGTGGCAAGCCGGCCACGCTGCCGGAGCCATCCACTTGAGCAAAGGGATCATTGAGCGGGACATCGAGAGGGTGATCCCCGACAAAGAAGCGGAGATCGTCCTGTACTGCGGCGGCGGGTTTCGTTCGGCGTTGGCAGCCGATAATCTACAGAAAATGGGCTATCGTCGGGTGATCTCGATGGATGGGGGCATGCGGGCTTGGCGGGAAGCGGGTTTTCCTGAGGAGCGCTAAACCCAGGGGCGCTCTTGTTCTGATTGCAGCATTGGAAGCTTCCCTCTCCCCTTGGGACAAGGGCTAGGGGCAAGGGAAAACTTCTAACCTTGTCTAGAATGACAACAGCTTTGCCCTACTCCTGCCATGCTCCAAACCTTACCCCGCCTGGATGTTGCTGCCCGTTTGCAGCAGTTGCGCCAGCTTCTGCGAGAACAAGATCTGGATGGCTTTTGGGTTCCCTCTGCTGATGAGCATCTCAATGAGTATTTGCCGGAACATCGCAAGCGGCGTCAGTGGATCACAGGCTTTACCGGCTCGGTGGGGGATGCCTTGATCACCCGGGACAGGGCTTGGCTGTGGGTAGATCCCCGCTATCACGAACAGGCGGAGCGGGAGGTGGATCCCAATCTATTGACAGTGATCAAAGGAGGTCTGCCGAATCAGCCCAGCCTGATGGAGATTGTGGAAGAGCTGGGATCCGGCTTTCGCCTGGGGGTGGATCCCTTTACGGTGGCGGTGGCCACCTATCGCCAGTTGCAGGCCCATGCCCAAGCGGGAGGGGTGCTCTTGATCCCGGTCATGGAAAACTTGGTGGATAAGCTGGCTCAGGGATCCGCTCCTGTCGCTCCCTTTGACCGGCCCATTGACTCGGTACCCACCCACCTAAGCGGGGCCACCCCTGCAGAAAAGCTGGCCCAAGTCCGGCAGGAGATGCGCCGCAAGCGGGTGGGACTGTTGCCCCTGACCAAATTGGATCAGGTGGCCTGGCTGTTTAACCTGCGGGGATCCGACATCCCCTACAACCCAGTGTTTTGGGCCTATGCTTTGGTCAGCCTAGATAGAGCGGCTCTATTCACAGATCTGGAGCGGCTCAGTCCCCCATCTCGGCAATTTCTGGCAGAAGCCGGGGTGGAACTCTGGCCCTACGAGACCTACAGCCAACAACTGCCCCAATGGGCCAAGAGCTATGCGCCGGTGGGCTTGGATCCCAAGCAGACCACCCAGGGCACTCAAGAGCTGCTGCAGGATGCGAGCTGCCGCGAGCTGGAGCACCCAGTAGAAGCCCTCAAGGCCGTGAAAAACCCCACCGAGCTGGAGCAAATGCGCCGCGCCAACCGCAAGGCCAGCCGGGCCAAGATTCGCACCCTGGCCTGGATCGACCGGCAAATCCAACAGGGGATCCCCGTCACCGAAGCCGACGTGGCCGCGATCATGGAGGCCCACTACCGGGAGGAAGGGGAGTGGGTGGGTCTGAGCTTCAATACCATTGCCGGGGCAGGAGCCAACAGCTCCATCATCCACTACGGCACTCCGGATCCCCAGAAGCGCCTGCAACCGGGAGAACTGTTCCTTTTGGATTCGGGATCCCACTACGAGGGGGGCACCACCGACGATACCCGCACCGTTTGGATTGGCCAGGAGCCGGCGGATCCCTTGTGCAAGCGGCGCTATACCGAGGTGCTCAAGGCCCACATTCAATGCGCCCGCCAGATCTTCCCCCCTGACACCTATGGGGTCTCGTTGGATGGGATCGCCCGCTCCACCCTTTGGCAGGCCGGGCTGGATTACGGCCATGGCACCGGCCACGGTGTCGGCGCCTTTTTGAACGTCCACGAGGGGCCCAACGGGATCCACCGCCGCGCCAACACCCCTCTCAAGGTGGGCATGATCAACAGCATTGAGCCGGGCTACTACCAGCCGGGATGGGGTGGGATCCGCCTGGAGAATCTCTACGAGGTGATTGCCATTCCCGAGCCGGAGGGCTGGATGGGCTTTCGCTCCCTGACTTGGATCCCTTTCGATGGGCGCTTGATCGATTGGGAACTGTTAAACGAGGTGCAGCGAGCCTGGCTGGACGAGTATCACCGGCAGGTTTACGCCATGCACCACGCCACCTTGCCAGAACAGGATGCCGCCTGGTTACGACGCGCCTGCGGACTGAGCTGATGTACTCGCAAAAGCGTTGCGCCCTGGCAAAGAGCGCAGGAAGGATCCCTGCAGTTGACCACATGCGGCATTGCCATCCAAACCACGGGTTTGGCGCACGGTGGCCCGCACCTGGTGTTGCTCAAGCTGGCGGACGAACGCTTTGACTCGTGCCGGGTGGGGGCGTTGATAGTCGGCTCCAGAGATAGGGTTGTAAGGGATCAGGTTCACGTGCAGTTGCACCCCTGACCGGCTGGCCTGCTGCAGCAATTGCGCCAGTTGGCGGGCATGAATGGGCAGATCGTTGACCCCCGACAGCAGGGTATATTCAAAACTGACTCGCCGCCCGGTGCGCAGCATGTAGTCACGGCAATCCTGGATCAGAGCATCCAGAGGGTAGTGGGCTGCCGAGGGGATCAACTGCTGCCGCAGATCTTGATTGGGAGCATGCAAGCTGACGGCCAGGGTGATTTGCAGATCCTGCTGCGCCAGCCAGGCAATTTGCCGGGGTACGCCCACCGTCGAGAGGGTGATGTGCCGTTGGCCGATGCCGATATCTCGATTCAGGCTACGGATGGCTTGCACCACCGTATCGCGGTTGAGCAGAGGTTCCCCCATGCCCATAAAGACCACGTGGCTGACGCGACGGCCAAAATCTTCCTGCACCGTCAACACCTGATCCAAAATCTCGTGCAGCTCTAGGTTGCGTCGGTAGCCCATCTTGCCGGTGGCACAGAAATCGCAGGCCATCGGGCAGCCCACCTGAGAAGAGACGCAGACCGTCAGACGCTCAGCCGCTGGGATCCCTACCGTTTCGATCAACTGCCCATCCGCCAACCCCAGCAGAAACTTCACAGTACCATCGCGGGCCTCTGTCCGCTGCACAATGCGCGAGCGTCCCACTGGGTAGCTTTGCACCGCCTCTCGCCAAGCCCTAGGAAACACCGTCACCTGTTCCAGGGAGCGGATCCCTTTTTGGTAGATCCAAGCATGCAGTTGTTGCCCGCGATAGGCCGGCTGTCCTTGGGCAACCGCCCAGTCTTTCAGAGCAGACAAGGACTGCCCCAGCAGGGGAATGGGTAGGGCCGACATAAATCCATCTCAAAAGCACAGGAGTCTGGCTCCTTCACTCTAGCCTGTCCCCGTGACCCAATCTCCTTCAGTCCAGTGGAAGTGATAAAATGGGGTGCCGTTGCCGGATGTTGAAGTGCTGGTCGTCATCGACAACTACGACAGCTTCACCTACAACCTGGTGCAGTATCTGGGGGAGTTGGGAGCCCAGCTACAGGTTTTTCGCAATGACCAGCTCTCCGTTGACGACCTGCGCCGCATGCAGCCGCAAGCGGTGGTCATCTCTCCTGGGCCAGGGCGGCCAGAAGATGCCGGGATCTCGCTGGAGTTGATTCGGGAGCTGGGGCCAGAGCTGCCGATCCTGGGCGTTTGTCTGGGGCACCAGTGCATTGGGCAGGTCTACGGTGGTCAGATCGTGCGCGCACCTGAGCTGATGCATGGCAAAACCTCGCTCATTTACCATCGAGGGGTGGGAGTGTTTGAGGGGTTGAGCCAGCCTTTCACGGCCACCCGCTACCACAGCTTGGTGATCGAGCCTTCTACGTGTCCTGACGAGCTGGAGGTGACGGCCCAAACCAGCGATGGGATCATCATGGGGGTACGCCACCGCCGCTATCCCCATGTTCAGGGCGTGCAGTTCCACCCGGAGAGCATCTTGACTGCAGAGGGCAAGCGCTTGTTGAGCAACTTCCTGCGCAGCGCCAAAGCCTCAACTGCTGCTCAGCCCAATGTTTCGCAGAAACCTCAGGAAACCGTTGCCGTTGTTACATCAGGGATCCCCACTCCATGAAGCGTCGCCAGCTTCTGCAAGCCAGCGCTGGGCTGCTGGGATCGATGGCCGTGAACCTGGCCAGAGGGCGCAAAGCGGGCGCTCAGACAGCGCCGGCACAAGGTTCGGAAACGCCAACAACCCCAGGGTCTATAGAGTTCACTCCCGGCTCCAGCTCGCAGGGGCTGCAACTGACTTGGCTGCACCACAGTTGTGTTTTGTTCGAGGGGGAGGGCCGACGGTTTCTGGTCAACCCGTTTCGGCCGGCGGGCTGTACGGCTGGCTATCCTGCCCCACGAGTTGCTGCCGATCTGGTGTTGCTCAGCAGCCGCTTGTTGGATGAGGGCGCTTTGGATGTGGTGCCCGGCAACCCAAGGGTGCTGTTTCAGCCGGGGGACTATCTGATCGACGGGATCCGGGTGCAAGGAGTACGCATGCCCCGTGGCCCTCGCTTTGGCGTAAACGTGGGTTGGCGCTGGCGCATGGCTGGGATCGACATTGTCCATTTGGGAGGGGCGCTGCAGCCAATTACGCGGGAGCAGTCCATCCTGCTTGCTCGTCCCGACCTGTTGCTGGTGCCAGTGGGGGGTGGGCCGAAAAATTACGATCCTGCCGGGGCCAAGGCGGCCATTGAGGCGCTGCAGCCCAAGCTGGTCATCCCCACCATGTATCGCACGGCCGCCGCCGAGGAATCCCAATGCGAGCTGCTGCCGCTGCAGGAGTTTTTGCGTCTCTTCCCCGCTGCTGCCCCGCAACCTGCCCTCAGCAACCCGTTGCTGCTCTCGGCCCAGGCTCTGCCCAGGCAGGGGCTCGCCATCCTTTTCTTTGAGGAATAGGGCTATGCGAGGTCAGGTCCTAAAAATCGCTGTCGGACTGGGATCCCTGCTAGTGGGGGGTCTGGGATTCTATGGATACTCCCTACCAGAAGATCCACAAGCCTTGGCCCAAGCCAACCCGCTGCGGCTGCAACTGGCTCTCTGGCTGGGGAAAGACGCCAACGCCGTCGATGAGCGGGGCAAGACAGCCCTGTTTTTCGTAGAAAGCGGCCTCAACGCCCGTCTTTTGCTGGCAGCGGGGGCGGATCCCAATCAACTAGACCATGGGGGAGCCAGCCCCTTACACCAAGCCGCTCGCCTGGGCAACCCTGAGGTTACGAAAGCCCTGCTCCAGGGAGGGGCCGAGGTGAACGCTCGCTTTGGTGCCGGTGGCCTTCCCCTACATTTTGCCGCTTGGTCCGGCAACCCAGAGGTCGTTCGGCTGCTGCTGGAACATGGCTCCGAGATCGACGAGCCGGATGGCTACGGCCTCACCCCCCTGCAAATTGCCCAGGACATGCGGCGCTGGGAAGCTGCGATCCTTTTGTCCCGCTGGCCCCGCTCGGCATCCGCTGACGGGCATATGGATTGATTCCGCTTCTCTCACCACCCCAGCACCCAGGCAAAGATCAAAGGTGCCACAATGGTGGCATCCGACTCGATGACAAACTTGGGGGTATCGACAGCCAGCTTGCCCCAGGTGATCTTCTCATTGGGCACTGCTCCCGAATAGGAGCCGTAGCTGGTGGTGGAGTCGCTGATCTGGCAGAAATAGCCCCACATGGGCACGCCCTGGCGGCCCAGGTCTTGATGGAGCATGGGTACCACACAGATGGGGAAATCCCCGGCTATGCCGCCGCCAATTTGAAAGAAGCCAATGGAGGATTCCGCCGAGGTGTGCGTGTACCAGTCCGCCAGGTGGATCATGTACTCGATCCCTGTGCGGATGGTATGCACATTGCGGATCTCACCCGTGATGCAGTGGGCGGCATACATGTTGCCGGTGGTGGAGTCCTCCCATCCCGGCACATAGATGGGCAAGTTGGCCTCCATAGCGGCGTAAACCCAAGAATCCCGGGGATTAATTTGGTAGTAGGGCTCCAGCCGGCCGCTGCGCAGGATGCGGTAGATAAACTCGTGCGGGAAGTAGTGTTCCCCGGCCTGGTCGGCAGCCATCCACTCTTCCAAGAGGGCTTTTTCTAGGCGCCGCATCGCCTCCTCTTCGGGAATGCAGGTATCGGTTACCCGGTTCAGGTGCCGCTCCAGCAGCTCCTGCTCCTGCTGCGGGCTAAGATCGCGGTAGTGGGGCACCCGCTCGTAGAACTCATGGGCGATGAGGTTAAAGATGTCCTCTTCTAGGTTGGCGCCGGTGCAGGAGATGGCGTGAACCTTACCCTGCCGGATCATCTCAGCTAGGGAAAGGCCCAGCTCCGCTGTGCTCATGGCGCCGGCCAGGGTCACCATCATTTTGCCGCCCTTTTCCAGGTGAGCACAATAACCTTTGGCTGCATCCAGCAGCGCGGCTGCGTTGAAGTGGCGAAAGTGATGCTCGATAAATTGGCTGACAGGGCCGTTGGTCACTGCTTCCCCCGTTATTATGTGTCTATTGTGTCTATGGTTGAGTTCCTGAGCGCGGCAGGATCCGCCGTCGCAAAGCACGATCACCAATTCTAGCAAGCCCAGAAGGGCTAGCAAACTTTTGGGGATTTTTTCCCCCTTCCGGCGTGGACATGGCCATTGCTCTAGAGGACGTCCGCCAAATCTACCATCGGCCTCTCCTGCAGTTGGTGTACGAGGCGCAAGCGGTGCACCGGCAGCACCACCCGCCCGACCGGGTGCAACTGTGTGCCCTTGTCAACATCAAATCGGGCCGCTGTCCGGAAGACTGCGCCTATTGCCCCCAAAGCGCCCGCTACTCGACGGGCATCGAGACCTACCCCTTGATTGCGCCGGATACGCTGCGTCAGCACGCCATTGCCGCCCAAAAGGCAGGCGCCACTCGGCTGTGCATGGGGGCTGCCTGGCGGTCAGCCCCGCAAGGGGAGGCGTTTGAGCGCGTGCTGGAGATGGTGCGCGTGGTGCGCGAGCTGGGGATGGAGGCCTGTGCCACTCTGGGAATGCTGTCGGCGGCTCAGGCCCAGCAGCTGGCGGCGGCAGGGCTGACGGCCTACAACCATAACCTGGACACCTCGCCGGAGTTCTACTCCCGCATCATCACGACGCGCACCTACCGGGAGCGCCTGGAGACTTTGGCCCATGTGGCGGCAGCCGGCTTGCAGATCTGCTGTGGCGGCATTGTCGGCCTTGGAGAAACCGACGAAGACCGCATCGGCCTGCTGCACGTGCTGGCCAGCCTGACGCCGCCGCCCACCTCAGTGCCCATCAACGCTCTGGTGCCGGTGCCCGGCACGCCCTTAGGCCAGCTTCCCCCTCCCGATCCGCTGCTGCTGGTGCGCACCATCGCCACTGCTCGCCTGCTGCTGCCCACGGCCCAGATCCGGCTCTCGGCAGGGCGGAGAAATCTTTCCGAGAGCGAGCAAGCCCTGTGCTTCTTGGCAGGTGCCAACTCCATTTTTACCGGCGACAAATTGCTGACCACGCCCAACCCAGGGTCGGCTGCCGATGCAGCTTTGCTGCAAAAGCTGGGCCTGCGACCGCTCTAGGGGCAAATGTCTTGGCGCTTCTGCAATGCCGTTGCAGGTCTCGGCTGGGCGGGCTGTGCTCTTCTACTGGGTGACGATTCTTGACAGAGGAGGTCACTATCTCCTAACCCTGTCGGCAGCCATGTCAGAATGATGGCGACAGTGTTTCCAAGGTTGCTAGCGTTGGGTTGATGCCTCCTGTCAGCACCGTCGAGCCAGCTGAGCCAATTGTTGAAGCCCAATCTCCAGAAGCGACTGCTCCGTCTCCAGAGCCATTGCCTGGGGCTGTGGATCCCTCGCAGTCGAAGCCAGCCGGGTCTTCGATGGGATCCCTGCAGCGCTGGTGGGCGCGCTGGAAACAAAAGCTGCGCCTGGAGACCCAGCTGCTCTTTGTGGCCACGCTGGTGGTCTCCTTGGTGGTGAGCAGTTTTACCTTCTGGGCCGTCAGCACTGTGCAGCAGGATGCCCGCTTCAACGAGGCCCGCTTTGGCCGAGATCTGGGGCTGCTCTTGGCCGCCAATGTCGCCCCCCTGATTGCGGAAGATCGCATTGGCGAAGTGGCGCAACTGTCCCGCCAGTACTTTGAGAGCACCAGCAGCATCCGCTATCTGCTCTATGCCGATCCCGAAGGAAACATCTACTACGGGATCCCGTTCTCCAATCAGGAGGTGAAAACCTCCCTCAGCCTTACCCGTCGCATGCAACTGCCGGACAACCGTCCTCCTGCTGAGGGCCAACCGCTGGTGCGCACCCACCTTACCCCTGCTGGGCGGGTGACGGATATTTTCGTCGGCATCTACCATCAGGGCCGCTTTTTGGGCACCCTCGGCTTGGGCATCAATCCCAATCCCGCCCTGGTGCGCTCCACACAATTGGCGCGGGAGGTCTCGATTGGGGTGTTTTTGGCGGTGTGGGTCTTGGCCATCCTGGGAGCGGTGGTCAATGCCCTCACCATCACCTATCCCATCAAAGAGCTGGTCAAAGGTGTCCAGGAGATCACCAAAGGTAACTTCAAGCAGCGCATCGACCTGCCCTTCGGGGGAGAGCTGGCCCAGCTCATCGACAGCTTTAACGAGATGGCGGAGCGGCTGCAAAGCTACGAAGAGCAAAACATCGAGGAACTGGCTGCCGCCAAAGCCAAGTTGGAGACCTTGGTCTTCTCCATCGTCGATGCTGCCATTTTGCTGGATGCCGAGTTGCGGGTGCTGCTGCTCAACCCTGCCGCCTCCCGCATGTTTGGCTGGGAAGGGGATCCCGTTTTGGGCAAACCCCTGCCGGAGCTGTTGCCGGAGGATCTGCAGCAGCAACTGGCCCGCCCCCTGATGCAAATTGCCCGCGGGGATCAAGAAGCAGAGGAAGTTCGCGTCAACCTCACCGGCCCCACCAAGCGTGTTATCCGCATCCTGCTTTCGCCGGTGTCGGATCCGCGGCGGCAAAATCTCAAGGGGATCGTGATGACGGTGCAGGACATCACCCGCGAGGCAGAGCTCAACGAAGCCAAGGCCCAATTCATCAGCAACATCAGCCACGAGCTGCGCACCCCCCTCTTCAGCATCAAGTCTTTTATCGAGACCCTCTACGAGTACGGCGAGCAGATGTCCTCGGCGGAGCGGCTGGACTACCTGGAAATTGCCAACCGCGAAACCGACCGCCTCACCCGCCTGGTCAACGATGTTTTGGATTTGTCTCGTCTGGAATCGGGCAAGCAGTACCACTTTGAAGGTGTCGACATCGCGGCAGTGATCGAGCAGACTTTGCGCACCCACCAACTGCAGGCCCGCGACAAAGGGATCCAGCTGCGCAAGTTCGTCGATCCGGATCTGCCGCTGGTCTGGGGCAACTACGATCTGCTGCTGCAGGTGATGACCAATCTCCTGGGCAATGCCCTCAAGTTCACCCCCTCAGGGGGCCTGGTGACGGTACATGCCCACCTGGTGGTTCAGGCGGATGGATCCCCGCAGGCAGTGCGGGTGGCGGTGGCCGATACAGGCATTGGCATTGCCCCAGAAGATCAGGAGCGGATTTTCGACCGCTTTTTCCGTGTCGAGAACCGGGTCCACACCCTAGAGGGCACCGGCCTGGGGTTGGCCATCGTGCGCAACATCCTGGAGAAACATCGAACCCGCATCTGCCTGGAGAGCAAGCTAGAACAGGGATCCACCTTTTGGTTCGATCTGCATCTGTATGCAGAGGGCTCGCCCCTGGAGTTCACGGATCCGCCCGCCGAGACGGATCCCCCCAGTTGCGCTTGGCGGGAGCACTCCCATCAACGCTGAGGATATGAAGGGCATACCGGCCATTTTTTGGGGGTTGGGCCTCAGTTTCGCATTTTTGTGCCACACTGGTGACCTCTACCACCACCACAGGGGGGCTGGGCAACCCGCTGTTGGCCACCGGCGAAAACGTCACTTCTCTGCTGCTGGCGGTGGTGGCGGTGCTGGCTCCTTGGCTGGCAGTGCTGCTGATGGGTTTGCTGGTGTACTGGCTGGGCAAACGGGCGTTGAAACTGGGGTTCCGCAGCAGAAATGCCGCTCCCAAGTCTCAGGGATCCCCGCCGACGGCTGTTCTACACTGGAGAAGGTTTTAACTGGATGGTTTTGCCATGCCGCCTCGCTGGCCCCGGAAGCCCTCCCGTCGGGATCCCGAATTTCGCAAGCTGGATGATCGCTATACCTATGCCGCCCACCTGTCTGTTTTCCTCTGTAGCGGGTCTGGGCTGGTGTTTTTTCAGCAACTGTACCGCGCGGATTGGCCGTGGCTGGTGCCCCTGTTGGGCTGGTGGGCTTTGGGGCTAGGGATCCACAGCTTCTGGATCTTTTTTGTGGCCCGCTATCCCGTCGAGGCCGGCTTTGGGGAGCTCACTCCCGGCGCGCACGAAAACCCAACAGCCGCGGAGACGGATCCCTCCAGAGCCAGCTAGGACTTAGAGAGGGGATGATCCCCTTGCTCCTGTTCTCAGCCAGGGGAGGTAGAAGCTCCACCTGGTCGCCGCTGCCGCCGCAGCAGCAGGGGGGAGAGATCGCTCTCGTCGTAAATATCCCCCACCAGCTCCTCCAAAATGTCTTCCAGCGTGATGAGGCCGGTGGTGCCGCCAAACTCATCCACCACGATCCCCAGGTGTTGGCGAGAGCGCAGCATTTCCTTGAGCAACAGGCTGACCCGCTTGGTGTCCGGCACAAAAAAAGGCGGTGCCATCGCCTGGGTCACTTCGGCATTGCCTTTTTGATCCAGATGGCGCAGGGCTTGCTTGAGGTGGATGATGCCGACGATCTCATCCTTGGATTCTCCCTGTACGGGGATGCGGGAGTAGCCCGTTTCCAAACAGAGCTTCACCACATCCTGCAACGTTTTGTCGTGGGAGATGGTCTCCATCTTGACTCTGGGCTTGGCCACATCCCGCGCTTGGAGTAAGTCCAAAGCCAAGGCACCGCGGAACAGCCGCCGTTTTTGCCAATCCAGCAGCCCCCGCTGCCCCAACACATCGATCAGCAGCTCCAAATCCTTGAGAGAAGCGGTGGCCGTCAGGGGGGAGAATTCCAATAGATTGAAGAGCCTGCTGACAACCCACTCAAAAGCGTCGCTAAAAGGGCGCAGCAGCACCGATAGGACATGAACAGGCCGCACCACCCAGCGGAACACCCCTAGCGGATGGCTCACCGCTAAAGACTTTGGGGCTACTTCTCCAAAGAGGAGCACCACAATTGTGGTGGGCACGGTGGCGGCCAAAGCTCCAATCTGGGTTCCCAACAGTTCAATGGAGAGGGTTGTGGCCAAAGCGGCAATGCCGATGTTGACAAAGTTGTTCACCAGCAACAGGGTGGTGATCAGCCGCGAGCGCTGTTGTTGGGCCAGTCGATACAAGCCCTGTGGATCCCCTTGCTCTTCGATCAGAGATTCCAGGCGCAGGTTGTCCATGGCCGTGATGGCGGTTTCGGCCCCAGAGCAAGCTCCTGAGAGGAGCAGCAAAAAGGCCAAGAGGAAGACATTAACCATAGCGCTCCGTTACGGGATATGGGTGGCGTCGAAGGACTAAACCCAAGCTGCTCAAGCCAGTCAGCTCCTCGAAGATCTTATTCATCCCGTTGATTTGTTCTTGATTGAGTTAAGGCTACTGATCGAAATGGGCGGAGCCGGATCGCTCCAAAAGCTGCCGGTACAACGTTACAATTTTGTCTTGCACCTCGGATTGGCTCAGGTGATCTGTGTCGATCAAGATGGCATCGGGGGCAGGCCGCAAGGGAGAGATGAGCCGTTCGCTGTCGCGGCGATCCCGCTGCTCGATTTGCGCTTTCAATTCTTCGAGAGGCACCATTTGCCCTTGGGCTTGGAGTTGGTGTTGCCGACGCTGCGCCCGCTCCCCAACAGAAGCGGTCAAGAAAACCTTCAGCTCTGCATCAGGAAAGACGTGGGTGCCGATATCCCGCCCCTCCAAGACAGCACCGCCATCCCGGCCAATGCTGCGTTGCCGCTTCACCAGCTCCTGGCGTACTCCCGGCACTGCCGCCACGTGAGAGACCCAGCGGGTCACTTCCGGAGAGCGAATGGCCTGGGTAATTTCTTCGCCATCGGCCCAGATGCGGGTCGGCTCTGTCGAAGAGGTGCCACTTTGCAGGGTGAGCTGGGTTTGGGCGGCCAGTTGGGTGAGTTGCTCGGCATCGTCCAAAGGGATCCCCCGTTGCAGTGCCAGCCAGGTGATGGCTCGATACATGGCCCCCGTGTCCAAGTACAAAAGCTGCAGCTGGGCGGCTACTGCCCGCGCCACGGTGGATTTTCCGGCTCCAGCCGGGCCGTCGATGGCAATCAGCGGGCGACGCGGGGGAGAGGTCGTGCCGGAAGAGGGCGGTGCCGCATGCTGGACTCTCTCCGGCGAGGGATCCCCTTGCTCTGGGGAAAGGAGCAGGTTGTCGATCAGGCGAGTCTGCCCCACATAGGCAGCAATGGCCAGCAGGCCCTTGTCTTCCACCCGCGGCAGCGGCTGTAGCGTTTGGGGATCCACCAATTCCAGGTACTGCAGTTGCAGCTCTGGGGTATGCTCCAGCTCAGCACGGGCGGCGGCAAGGATCCCTTCTGCTGAGGGATCCCCGGCCTGCCAATGGTCATATCCCCGACGCAAGGCCCGGTACAGCCCGGCAGCCACCTGTCGTTCAGCAGCAGAAAGGTAGCGGTTGCGGGAGCTACAGGCGAGGCCATCGGCTTCTCGCACCGTGGGGCAGGGAACAATCGTGGTGGGTATTTGCAGATCCCGAACCAAACGCTGAATGATCGCCAGTTGCTGGGCGTCTTTTTGGCCAAAGTAGGCCCGCTGCGGCTGTACCAAGTTCAGCAGTTGCAGCACAATGGTGGCCACGCCGCGAAAGTGGCCAGGTCGGTGGGGGGCGCAGAGGGTCTGCAGAAGGGATTCGGGGGGCATGACCCAGGTGCGGTCGCTTCCGGTTGCCGGGTCGGCTCCCATCTCTTGCGGGTCAGGGGCAAAGACCACATCCACACCTGCTGCCTCGCACAAAGCTCGGTCCCCCTCTTCGTCGCGGGGATAGCGATCCCAGTCTTCGTTGGGGCCAAATTGCAGCGGATTGACGAAAATGCTGACCACCGTGTGGTCACACTCCTGGCAGCAGCGGCGAATCAAGCTGAGATGGCCCTCATGCAGGGATCCCATCGTGGGCACCAAGCCAACTGTGGATCCCCGCCAATCGGCTACCTGCTCCCGCAAAGCAGCAACTGTGCGCAGCCAGTGCATTGCCATGCTACCTCAATCCCTCTCTCCCCTATGGGTTTTCTCCAACCCCCCCAAAGGCTGCTCCTACAGGCCGATCTTGTTGCTGCGTTGATACTGCCTGTAGGCTGCCACGAACAAGCCCGCCAAGGTGACCACCACCATTCCCAACACGATCCCCAACAAAATTGGCTCGATCACAGCACAGACCTCCCAGTTAAACCTAAATCATGATAAGCCAAGCCCAAACCTATCCTCACCGTTCCTTGCCAAGGAAATCGAGGGGGGATCCCCTAATAAAATGCAGGGGATCCGCGAAGCCGTTGAGATGGCATACCCATAGCCCATGAGATCAATTGCCTTGTCCGGGGATGGCGGAGACTTGAAGGGGCGCCTGTCCGAACTGGAAGAGCAACTGCGCCCTTTGGCAGACAAGGCCGTTCCCCTGCTGGTGGCAGACTCCGATCCGGTGCAGGTGTGGGCGGCAGTTTTGACTTGCCAGCGCTTGGGGATCCCGCTGTTCTTGGGTAATCCCCACTGGGGAGAACGGGAATGGGGACAGGCTTTGGCGGATATGGGATCCGGCTGGTGGTGGCGACAGGGACGGCTGGAAGGGGATCCCGCCCCCTTGAATCCGCGCCTGCGAGAGTTGCGGGAAGTTTTGCCCAGCTCCCATTGGCCGTTGATCGGCATCCCCACCGGTGGCTCCGGCGGCCAGATAAAATGGGCCATGCACTCTTGGCTGACCCTCAGCGCCTCGGCCAAAGCCCACCAACAGCACTTTGCCGTTGGGCCTGTACACAGCTATTGCGTTCTGCCCCTGTACCACGTCAGCGGCTTGATGCAGGCAGTCCGATCCTGGCTGAGCGGTGGGCAGTGGGTTGTCTGGGATTGGAAACGGCAACAGCAGGCCGAGTCTTGGGATCCCCCTCTGCCGGGGAGCTTTCTATCGCTGGTGCCCACTCAGTTGCAACGGCTGTTGCTCAGCGCCCATCCGGGAGTTTTGGAGAGCCTGCGCCAATTTCGGGCCATTTTGGTCGGCGGTGGCCCCACCTGGCCCAGCTTGCGGCAACAGGCCCGGCAACTTCACCTTCCCCTTGCCCTCACCTACGGTATGACCGAGACCGCCTCCCAGGTGTGTACGTTACTGCCAGAAGCCTTTTGGCAAGGGAGCGACAGTCTGGGTCGGCCTCTGCCCCACGCCACGCTCCAGATCCGCAGCGAAAAAGGGGATCCCCTGCCCAGCCATGCTGTGGGCTACATTCACATTCAGGCAGAGTCGCTGGCACTGGGCTACTACCCGCACCTAAGTGCTACGCACCGCTTACGCGAAGGGCAACAGCAAGGCTTTACCCCCGGCGATTTGGGCTATCTAGACCGACAGGGATGTCTCCATTGGCTGGGTCGAGCCGATGACCTGATCCTGACCGGCGGGGAAAAGGTGATGGCTGCGGAAGTGGAAGGGGAGATCCGAGCCAGCGGCTGGGTGGAAGATGCATGTGTGTTGGGCCTGCCGGATGCCGAATGGGGGCAGCGGGTTGTGGCGGTGGTCGTCCCCAAAACAGGGATCCCGGCAATCCCCAAAGAGCTGGAGATGCACCTGAAGCAACACCTGAGCCGCCAACTGAGTCCCTTCAAGCATCCGAAGCACTGGCTGTGGTGTACCGGGATCCCACGCAACCCCCAGGGCAAAGTCAACCGCCAACAACTCCGGCAGTGGACAGCCCAAATGTTGGGGATCTCAACGCAGGCGAGCTAGCGGGATCCCTCCTGAATGCCCAAACGGGCTAAATCTCGCTTGATTTCAAAGGCCAATTCCCGGTTGTGCGGCTCCGTGGCCAAAGCTTTTCTCAAGTAGGCTTCCGCCTGCTGATAGCGCCCCTCGTAGATCAAATGGTTGCCGAAGCGCTGGTAGGCCAACGCCAAGATGTGGATGGCCTCGCTGGAGTTGGGAAACCGTTTCAGCAGCGCCTCCGCCTGGGCCACCGCCGTGGGTAACTTCCGCTCCCGCCAGGCTGCCTTGACGCGGGCAATCCCCTCCTTGAGCCCTTCCGGATTGGGCTGCTCTGCCGATGAGGGGCCTATGCTGCGAATGACCACCCGCCTTTCGCCGGCAGCAGGAGAGCTGGGTGGAGGTTGACGTTGTGCAGATTGACGTTGTGCAGATTGACGTTGTGCATCGTAGCGCCGCCGCTGCTCAGGGTCGCTCAGCACTTGGTAGGCTTGGTGGATTTGTTGGAAACGCTCTCGGGATCCCTCCCCTGCCACATCAGGGTGAAACTGCCGCGCCAACCGTCGAAACGCCTGTTTAATCTCTTCAATGTCCGCTGCAGGAGATAGGTTCAGGATCGCGTAGTAATCCATAAACGGTGGCGCAACTAAGGGATCGGGAAAAGACCTGGCCAAAAACCAGCTCTAGTCTATCGCTGCGGCCCCGGCTTGACCAAGGGATCCCACCAAGCGCTTGGTTCTCCCGCTTCCCTCAGCAGCAGGGATCCAGTGTTAGACTTTGGCCAAGTTGTTTGGAGCCTCCATTCCGGCCTATCGAGGATCCCTTCCTGTTGCCCAACTTCATTGCAACTTGGCTTTTTTGTTTCTATCTGTTATGAGTGAAGCGCTTCATCAAGCTCTTGCCAATCGAGATCTAGGTTGTGTTGATCTTTCATTTGAGCCAAAAGAGAGCACTGACGAGATAGAGAAAACTCAAGAAGTTCCTGGCC
>NZ_JANSHN010000018.1:34304-63243 GCF_047461655.1 Synechococcus sp. W55.1 | reverse complement strand
ATTCGGGCCTGGATGGCGCCGCAGGACCAGCCCCATGAGCGCTTTGAGTTCCCTGAAGAAGTCCTCCCCCGCGGCAACGCGCTCTAAGCGGGTGCTAACCCTCGAACGCTCGATTTTCCTGGATCCCTTGCATGAGTGTTGAGGTCGAGCGTTCGCCTGTTGGATCCCTGGATTCGATGGGTAGGCGCTCGGCCACTAGCAAGCCCTTTTGTTTTGGATCCCTATTTTGATTGCACTGGTTGTTACTGTTTTTGGAGGCTGGCCTCAGTGACTTCAACGACGTTTGGTTCCGTAGCGATGCAGGATCGCACCCAAGGCGGATTTGCCTGGTGGGCGGGGAATGCTCGCTTGATCAATCTTTCTGGTCGGCTTTTGGGTGCCCATGTGGCCCATGCTGGCTTGATCGTCTTCTGGGCGGGAGCGATGCTGCTGTTTGAGGTGGCTCACTTCACGCCAGATCGGCCCATGTATGAGCAGGGCCTGATCTTGATGCCCCACATAGCCACTCTGGGCTGGGGGGTTGGTCCCGGCGGCGAGGTGATCGACACCTACCCTTACTTTGTGATCGGGGTGCTGCACTTGATCTCCAGTGCAGTGCTGGGGTTGGGGGGCATTTACCATGCGGTACGGGGCCCAGAAACCCTGGAGCAGTCTTTCCCCTTCTTCGGCTACGACTGGAAAGACAAGAACAAGATGACCACCATCCTGGGCATTCACCTGATCCTGTTGGGGTTGGGGGCTTTCTTGTTGGTGGCCAAGGCCATGTGGTTTGGCGGTGTCTATGACACCTGGGCTCCAGGGGGTGGCGATGTGCGGGTGATCACCAACCCCACCTTGAACCCCGCTGTGATCTTCGGCTACCTGTTTAAATCTCCTTTTGGTGGGGAAGGCTGGATCATCAGCGTCGACAACATGGAGGATGTAATCGGCGGCCACATCTACATTGGCATCATCTGCATTGCCGGTGGGATTTGGCACATCCTCACCAAGCCCTTTGGTTGGGCTCGCCGCGCCTTCATCTGGTCTGGGGAGGCCTATCTCTCCTACAGCTTGGCGGCGGTTTCGCTGATGAGCTTCATTGCCACTTGCTACATCTGGTTCAACAACACCGTCTACCCCAGCGAGTTCTACGGCCCCACTGGCCCAGAAGCCTCGCAAGCGCAAGCCCTCACCTTCATCGTGCGCGACCAGCGCCTGGGGGCGAACATTGGCCAAGCCCAAGGTCCCACCGGTCTGGGTAAATACCTGATGCGCTCCCCCACGGGCGAGATCATCTTCGGCGGCGAGACGATGCGCTTCTGGGATGTGCGGGCTCCCTGGAAAGAGCCGCTGCTGGGCCCCAATGGGTTGGATCTGGATAAGCTGAAAAACGACATTCAGCCCTGGCAAGCCCGCCGTGCAGTGGAGTACATGACCCATGCGCCGCTGGGATCCCTGAACTCGGTGGGTGGTGTGGCTACCGAGATCAACACGGTGAACTTCACCAGCCCGCGCACCTGGTTGGCTGCTCACAACTTCATCTTCGGCTTCCTGTTCTTTGTCGGCCACCTGTGGCATGCCGGTCGCGCCCGCGCCGCTGCTGCCGGTTTTGAGAAAGGGATCAACCGCGAGAACGAGCCGGTTTACCGGATGAAGCCGATCCGCTAACTTTGGGTTAGCACAACGGTCTCAATGGTTTGGCTTGGCCCCCATACCGGGGGCCTTTTTTTGGGCATCCCCCCCTCAAGGATTGGCAGAAAGAAAGTTTGGGGTGGAAACTGAAGAGCGCTGAGTCATCAGAGCAGATGCACAAGATCCCTGTTACCGTCATCACCGGATTTCTGGGATCCGGCAAGACCACGGTGATCCGTCACCTTTTGCTCAACAACCAGGGCCGCCGCATTGCCGTGTTGGTTAACGAGTTTGGCGAAGTGGGCATCGACGGCGAGTTGCTGCGGGATTGCCAACTGTGTGAGGGGGAGGGATCCATCCCCATTCTGGAGCTGGCCAACGGCTGTCTCTGCTGCACGGTGCAGGAGGAGTTTTTGCCCACCATGGAAGCTCTGTTGCAGCGGCGGGCGGAGCTAGACTGCATTTTGATTGAAACCTCAGGACTGGCCTTGCCCAAGCCGCTCGTGCAGGCTTTCCGCTGGCCCACCATTCGTACAGGCGCCACGGTGGATGCGGTGATTACGGTGGTGGATGGTCAGGCTCTGGCCTCCGGGCAACTGGTGGGGGATCCGGCGGCCCTGGAGGCGCAGCGGCAGGCTGACGAAAGTTTGGACCATGAGACTCCGCTTGAGGAATTGTTTGAGGATCAGTTGAGCTGTGCCGATTTGGTGGTGCTCACCAAGGTGGATCAGATTACCCAAGAGGAGCAAGCTCGGGTGGAAAGCTGGCTGCGGCACCACTTGCGCCCTGAGGTTCAAATCCTCCCTTGTGAGCGGGGGCAGGTTCCCCCAGAAGTGCTCTTGGGCTTTAATGCAGCGGTGGAAGACCAGCTCGAGCGCCGCCCCAGCCACCACGATCACGGGGAGGAGCATGAGCACGAAGCTTTTGAGTCTTTCTACCTCAGCCTGGAGGGAGGTTATGAGCCGGGATCCCTGGTGGCTCAGCTACGCCGGTTGGCCCAAGAGGAATGCCTTTACCGGATCAAAGGATTTGTGGCCGTTCCCCACAAGCCGATGCGGCTGGTGCTGCAGGGAGTGGGATCCCGCTTTGAAACCTACTACGACCGCCCCTGGCAACCCCAGGAGCCGCGCTTGACCCGACTGGTGCTGATTGGGCAAAACCTCAACCGAGAGCGCATTGCCGCCCAGCTCCAGGCCTTGGCCATCAGAGAAACGGTGGCCCCCACCGGCTGATCCCTGTCGGAGGCGAGTGGGATCCCTTGGGTCCTCGGCTCTCATCCCCCCGTCCCAGAGGGAAAGGAAGCAGCGTCCAGTTCTACTGTTACTCAAAGGTGGTCTAGAGGTAGGTATCCAAAAGAGAGGCCACGGTGGGGAAGTGGCAGCGCAAACCCAGGGTTTCTGGGGAAATGGCCGGGTAAACAAAATGGCGCTGGCGCAGACAGAACTCATCCCAGGCTGAAAGCCGCACCCGAAATAGAAAGGCCAAGCCGCGAACGAGAGCCGGGGGCAGAGGCACTCGGAAATAGATCCGTTTTTTGAAATAAGCACACATCTGTTCCACACATTCATCCCAGGAGAGGGGGGGATTGCCCAACACCCAATCGCCGCCACCAGGCAGATGGGCCACCCAATAGGCCACCATCTCGGCCACATCGGCAGCATGGATGAAGTGGAAGCTGGCATCCACCCGCAAAAAGCGGATCAGATCCAGCCAGCGGAGAACGTCCTTGAGGCCGGCAGTGATGTGGGAGTAGGGGTGGTGGGGGCTGCCGCCAAAGAGCAGGGTGGGATAAAGGGTGAGCAGGCGCTCCGGCCAGAAGCCGCTTTCCTGCCGCCGCAGCAGCATCTCGTACTTGCTGCGGATGTAGTCGGTGCCGGCCCGTCCGGCAATGGCCAAAGGCTCCAGGTCCTGGTTCAAAAGGCTGGCCGTGGAAAAGTAGATCACCTGCTGACAGCGCTCCGGATCCAACAACTGAAAGAGCTCCAGGGTGTGGGTAACATTCACGGCCCAAGCCAGGGCGGGATCCCCCCAAGCCGCTGCCATGTGGATCAGCCCATCCATCTGGCGCAGCAGAGCGGCGTGTTCCCGGATGCGCAGGAGATCGCCGGGTACTAGGGTGATAGGGGCGGGCAGCCGTTCTAGGGGCAGCCGCAGGCGGCTGGTCTCGCGGATGAGAACGTACAGGTGGTAGGCGGGCCGCTCCGGAAACTCGGGATCCCTTTGCTGGGCCAGGCGCTCCAACACATAGTGCCCCAGGCAGCCGCTAGCGCCGGTAAGAAACAGGTTTCGCAAGAGGTCTTCCCAACGGGACTCGATGAAAAAAGCTTCTGACTAGTGTACCGCTTCAGCTTCTGTCTGCCGGACTGCCTGAGCCCTCAATTCCCCTGCAAGAGAGCCGCTCGACTTGGCAAACCCCACACTGGAAATTTGCCCGCAAGGATGTCAGCATAGTTCGACAAGAATCCAACTCAAAGAGCGCACCACTTAAGGTATCCATCTGCATCTGTGGCTGTAACCTCCTCTCCGCCTTCCCGTTCCCGCGCTTTTGACCTTTGGCCTCCCCTGGCCTTAGTTTTGCAGCGGATCACCCAAGCCGTACCGGTGCTGCTGTTGATCACGCTGCTCAGTTTTTTGCTGTTGCAACTGGCCCCTGGGGACTTTTTGGATCCCTTGCGGGCGGATCCCAGTTTCAGCCAAGAGTTCATTGCTCAAGAGGAAGCACGGCTGGGGTTGGATAAGCCCTTGGTTTGGCAGTATTTGACCTGGCTGGGCAACCTGCTGCAGGGGGATTTCGGCATGAGCTATACCTACCGGGTTCCTGTGTTGGGGTTGATCGCCTCTCGGGCTGGGGCCACCCTGCTGCTGGCGGTGTCTTCCATTTTGCTCACCTGGATGATCTCCATTCCCCTTGGGATCCTGGGGGCGCTGCGGCAGAACACCCCCCTGGATCGGGCGTTGCAGTTGCTCAGCTACCTGGGCCAGGCCATGCCCAGCTTCGTGCTGGCCATTTTGCTGCTAATTGTGGCCCAAAACGTGAGCTGGCTGCCGGTAGGGGGGATGACCAGTGTTTATTTTGCCGAGCTTAGTTTGGGGGAAAAGTTGCTGGATCTGGGCCGCCACCTGCTCCTGCCCACGCTGGCCCTGAGCATCACCAGCTTTGCCGGGCTGCAGCGGATTACGCGCGGCAATTTCTTGGATGTGCTGCGGCAGGAATACATCCAGGCGGCGCGGGCCCGTGGGATCCCAGAGTGGCGGGTGATCTGGCTGCATGCCCTGCGCAACGCCGTGAACCCTTTGATTACCATCCTGGGCTTTGAGTTTGCCAATCTGCTCAGCGGTTCCTTTATCGCCGAGTTTTTCTTCAATTGGCCGGGGCTGGGCAAGCTGCTCTTGGAGGCTGTTCAAAGTTTCGACATCAATGTGGTGATGGCGGGGCTTCTGCTGGGGGCCGTGATGCTCATTCTGGGCAATTTGTTGGCCGATTTGCTCCTGATGTGGGTGGATCCCCGTATCCGACCCGACTCGTTTTTTAGTTAGCCATTGCTGCTACGGATCCCTCAAACAGGCGGCTCAATTGTGGAGACAATATCCCGAATCACCGCCTCTGCCTCTTGCCGTCGGTTGCCGGCCATCTCTCCCGACCCGGCCAGGGAAACCCGATGGGCCAGTACCGAGACGAACAGCGCTTGTAGATCTTCTGGCAAACAAAAGCTGCGCCCCTTCACCAGCGCCTGGGCCCGTGCTGCCCGTGCTAGGGCTAGCGCCCCACGGGTGGATACCCCTGCCCGCAACAGCTTGGACACGCGAGTGGCCTGCACCACCTGCAGAAGATAGTCCGCCAGGGATCCATCCAAATACACTTGATCCACCGCCGACTGAATCTCCCGCAACTCCATCAGGGAGAGAACCGGCTGCAGATCATCCACCGGCTCGGCCTGTTGCCGTTGCAACAGCAAGGCTCGCTCTATCTCAGGGCTGGGGTAGCCAATCGACAGCCGCACCAAAAACCGATCCAACTGGCTTTCCGGGAGGGGATAGGTGCCGTGGTACTCCAAAGGGTTTTGGGTGGCCAACACCATAAATGGGCTCGGCAGCGGGTAGGTGCGATTGTCCAGCGAAACCTGCTTTTCCGCCATTGCCTCGAGCAGAGCACTCTGGGTGCGGGGCGAGGTGCGGTTGATTTCATCCGCCAAGATCACGTGGGCAAAAAGGGGGCCGGGGCGAAATTCAAAATCCCCTTTCTCTTTATTGAAAAGGGTGAGGCCAAGAATATCCGTCGGCAATAGGTCACTGGTAAATTGAATCCGTTGAAACTTGGCCCCCAAACTCTGGGCAATAGCCCTCGCCAAAGTGGTTTTGCCCACACCGGGCACATCTTCAAGCAAAACATGACCTTCCGCAACCAGGGCCATGACCACCGCCTGCACCACCTGCGACTTGCCCTGAAACACCGATTCGATGTTGGCAATCAGCTTGCCAATCTGTTGATGTAAGTTTTGTAACCGCTCTGCCGGGATCCGTGCTGAACCAGACCGGGTGCTGACACTCGCCATAAACCATTCCCAAAGGGGCCTATTCCACCTTACAGGCTGGATCCCATTGCCAGCTCAGGGCGGGATCCCGCTAAACCCCAGTGAAAAACCGGAGTATCATAGACCTAAGCCCTCCACAAGGATGGATATCTTGGAACTGTCTTGCAAAAGTGAATATGCTCTCCTGGCCCTTCTGGAATTGGCCCAGCACTACAGCGATGGCCAGGTGCTGCAGATTAAAGAAATTGCGGCTCATCAGTCCATACCCGACCGCTACTTGGAGCAATTGCTGGCCACCTTGCGCAGACAGGGGTTGGTGCGCAGCCAACGGGGATCCAAGGGAGGCTACTTCCTGGCCCGAGCACCCTGGCAGATCTCGCTGCTGGATGTTATCCAGGCCATCGAGGGGGAAGATCTCACCCGCTCCCGCGACTTGCCCTCGGGCGATCTCACCCCAGAGCGGGAAGTGCTCCTGAAGGCCTGGCAAGATGCCCAAGCTGCGGCGGTAGCCATTCTCCAGAAGACCACCCTACAAGACCTCTGCGACCGGCAGGCACAACAGCAACAGGCTCGGCTCATGTACTACATCTAGGCCAGAGGCTGGAGCTGGGATCCCTGGCAAGTTTTGGGTTATCCTGAAACACATTGCTTTTCGAATTGAGCCCTTTCCATGACCGTTCGCTCTTCTCGCTCTCAGGCTGCCGATACGTTTTCCGCGGAAGATTTTGCCCAGGCTTTAGACAAGCAAAACCTCAGCTTTCAACCGGGGCAGGTGGTGCAAGGCCGCATCTTCCAACATCAGAACGATGGCGCTCTGGTGGATATTGGCGGCAAATCCCCGGCCTTTTTGCCCCTCAAGGAAGCAGGGATCCGCCCAGGGGAAGATTTGAGTGCGCTCTTTCCTTTAAAGACAGAAGCCGAGTTTCTCATCCTGCGGGAAGATGCAGAAGGACAAATTGTGCTCTCGGCGCGGCGGCTGAGGCTGAAGCGGCTTTGGGAAGAGCTGGCCCAGAAGCAAGCCAACGGCCAGACGGTAACCGTTCCGGTGATCGCCACCAACAAAGGGGGGGTGGTGGTGGATGTGCAGGGGCTGCGCGGCTTCATTCCCCGCTCCCACCTCAGCCAACGGGAAAGTCTGGAGGAGTTGGTGGGGCAATCCTTGACAGCAAGCTTTATCGAGGTGAACCCAGAAGCCAACAAGCTGGTGCTCTCCCAAAGGGCGGCTGTAAAATCCGAGAACCTGAGCCGCTACACCAGTGGCCAAGTGGTGGAAGGCAAAGTCAGCGGACTAAAACCCTTCGGTGTGTTTGTGGACTTGGAAGAAGGGGTAACCGGGCTGTTGCACATCAAGCAGGTCAGCCAAAGTTTTGTAGCCTCGCTACCGGATTTGTTCAAACCAGGCCAACGCATCAAAGCTGTTGTCATCGATGTGGATGAGGCCAAGGGACGGATGGCCCTCTCCCTGCGGGTGCTGGAAAAGCATCCGGGCGAGGTGCTGGAGCAGCTGGACAGGGTTATGGATGAGGCCGAAGAGCGGGCCGGTAAACTCAAGGGGAGAATAACATCCGACGGCCAAGTCATCTGATCCCATCTCTGCCTCGAGTTCGGATGCAAAACCTGCAGAGGGAAAGCAAGACGCCTTACGGCAATCAGAGGAAAATCACACCGTCGGGATCAAGAAGACGAGAACAAGATGGGATCGTGCTCAACGCCTTACGGCAATCAGAGGAAAATCACTGTATGGTTATGGTGATATAGATAATCTACTATCTATCGTGCTCAACGCCTTACGGCAATCAGAGGAAAATCACAAGACGTAGAACAGTTGTGTTCTGACCTATATCACTTTGGTGCTCAACGCCTTACGGCAATCAGAGGAAAATCACGTGTATAGAATAAGGGTACATGCTTGCAAAGGGCTGTGCTCAACGCCTTACGGCAATCAGAGGAAAATCACATCTGTCCATCACGAGTGCGCAAAGCATCCACTCTTCCCCGCAAGCCCAGTTCTTCGCTTTCTAGAAATAGGTCCTCCCACTCCTCTCCCTCTTGCTTTTCCAGCTCTGTGTGTAACCGCCGACCGGCAAAAATAGCTGCGTTTTCCGTATAGAGCTCCTCGACCTCCTCTAGATAAAATAGTCGTGGGCAGTAGGCCAATGCGTGCAGTGCTGAAACACGAATCAAATCTGAATCTATCTGTGCGGGGAAATCGATTAGTGATGCCGGCATAATCTGATACTCCGAAATATGAAAATATAGAGTTCTTCAGCAATCTTAGGACAGCTTTCTCTTTGAGCAGAGACAAAACTCAGGCTCCACGCAAGATCTTCTCCTGGCAGGGTTAATAGGCTGTTCGGAAATAAGCCTTCGACCTAAGGTTGATAAGTCTAGAACCAACAGCTTGGAATTCTCACGGCTTAGTTTGGGCAAATTTCCGTCCAGGCTAACTCCGGCACATCATCACCTTCAAGAGTTCGGAGTGAGTATCTTCGCCAGCGAGTATCCCGCGATCCCACGTGATCAACCCAATACGGCAAGGTCAGGATCCCATCCTCATCTTGAATTAGCCATCTTCCCCCTGAAGGGACTTTCTGAATTGGTCTTACCGAGTTAACTAAGTCACGACTCTCTCCTAGGCTTAGTCCCCCAGATCGGTCAATTAATTCAGGATTTTCAAAGGCTCTTTCCAAGTCATGAGCAAGGGATCCATTGACCAAAACTGCAATCTGCACATCGGTCAGCAATTGCTGATAGTCAGGACGAGCGTTAGCTGGATCCTGAAGGTCTTTACTCTTGAAGCGACGAAAGGTACGGATCACTGTAGAAAGCTGGGGTTGGCTCAGGAGAGCAATTGCCACTTGGGATCCGCAATATCGATGTCGATCCCATTCTCCCAGCAAGGAAAGCAACATTCCATAAACAGTAGCCGGTGGCGGCACCGGATAAGTTTCGGCAAACTCCCTGGCCCAAGATTGACGAAAACAGGCGATAGGCACCTCAACGTGGAGCCGAATCATGCTGCCTCCTCACAAGAAATTTGCTGCCTAATTAAGCTGATAAGTTGATTAACTGTTGACTTAATGCCTGGACTTACATGAGCACCCAACTGGGCTAGCTTCTTCCCGTCCTCAGTTTCGGCAGCAGCTCCTGCTAGCCACAGCTCTTGAGGAGCTATATCCCCCACTTGCACTCGACGCACTAAGTCCGGCATGCTGATTTCTCCATCAGAGTTTTCTTCAAAGCAGTAGAGCAGGCGTGGCGAAAAGTCGTGTGTCCAGCGCAGGACTATGCTATCCGGTGAAAAGTCATAGAGAAAGCGAGAGTGATTGCCGGCTACTTCCCCCAACGAAACCAGTCCGTTTAACACTTCGATTACTCGGTCTTGCCGGTGGAGCCGAGCAGGAGTCATTGCAAAGCCGTACTGATAGCGAGTAGCATGAACCTCCGTTCCGTAGAGAGAATTGGGTCCCTTCTGGCCACTTTTCGCGTTGAAGGTTACATCTCCGCTGTAGGGTCGAGTAGAAACTGCCCGAGTTACTTCCAAAACACCTCGCCGAGCAGTGGTAGTGCCCTTTGGTAACTTCTCTCCCTTCTTCCTGGATGAGTTTTCGTCTGAGGCATCTACTTTAGCCCCTTCCGCACGCATAAAGCCTAGGACATCATCATCGATATACCGCTCGGGATCAAAGTTAGGCGCTTGCCACTCGTTGTCGTTGGTTTGATCATTCCAACGTCGGTTAACTTCGCAGCCATTCCCTGAGACCTGCCAATAGTAACGCAGGGCCCAACGGATTGCTTCAGCAGAGACGGTAGTGTGCACCTCATTTTTCCAGAGGATCTTTTGCAGGGTAGTGATGTTGCCGTCATTCTCACCGCGGTTGTTGGCAGCGGTGCCGTAGCTGGTCAAGATGTTGCCAAACAGGTGCAAAGTCATAATCTTCCTCCAAGCTAATTCTTCAAACTGAACTGTTAAGTCGTTGCTACATCAACTTTTCACTTGACTTTCTGGCTCTTGCTTTACACTTTCAGTCCTCCTCTAGCTCGGCAAGTACAATCAAGTCAACATCATCCTCGTCAAGCTCATCCTGAGATTCTTCCTGTCGCTCCTTGCCTTTGTAGCTGGCCAACGCTAGAAGAGCTAAGTCTCGCGCTTTTTTCCATTCCTTGGGATCCATAACTAAATCCATCAAGTCATCCCAATGCTCTTGCAGTGTCGGTATTCTTCCAGCCCGCGCCCAAAAGCTAGTAATAAACTCGCGGAAGCTTTCCGCGTTTTTGCATCGAGTCAGACCAGTGCGAATACGTATATTTTCTCTGTCAAAGTTAGTAAACTCTCCCCTATCCTGGGTTTTCTGAGATAACCGACCATAGGTAAAGCGAATGGCTTCATGACAAGCCTGAACAAACCAGCGCTCTCTGTCATCCATTTCCGTTTTCATGACCATTTCGTTTAGACCTCCGCGCTCGTAACATAGCTGCTTAAACTGCTCGTTGCTATTAACCTGCTCTGCAAATCCGGCATACCAAGAGTAACCCCTTGCCAGATTTTCAGCAATCATCTCACGAGCAAAACTTGTTGCAATGAAACTGCCTTCCTCTGCTTTTGCCTTGACGACATCTGGTAACACTGCTTTGCAGATCTGGTAGTTTTTACAGACGCGATATTCTGCTTCTACAGTAAGTAGATCTGTGCGAGATTTTTGTTGGCTTGACCACGGAACAACACCTAGGGTTAGAACCTGACATCGTTTTACCTTAAGTTCTTTAGCAGATTCTGCAATCTCTTGGCATGTCAAAAACCTAAGCCCAGCATCTCCCAAACTGGAAGCATGAAAATCCCGGTAACCTGCGTGACGAAGCTGGGGATCTTGCCGGTAGCTTGCATAGACCTCCATATCGGTAATCTCGGGAACTACCAGGGCATATTGAGCTCTCTGATCCCGCAGCCGCGAGCGAAGTATGTAGTAGCAGCAAGAAACAGGAGCGTAGAGAAGTATAAAGGCCATCTCTGGAGACTCTTCAAAGCTTGTATCCGAGGGAAATGCATTGTGGCGAACGACTGCACCAGGATTAAGCCAGCCAGCAATGCTAATTGGCTGCTTAAGCCAATTACCGTTTTTATCACATAGATTTTTGGCAAATTCCTGATGGACGTAGCTTTCTAAAGCTTTATACTTGATAATGACAGGTGGATGATCCTCATCAATCTCTAAAGATTGAGTTTGCTCGCCAATAACTTTACGGGTTTTGGCATGTTGTAGAAATGTTCCCAGGATTCCTTGATGGATGACTACCTGGGAGTCTTTTCGCATCGACTTAGTGTCGATCCCTCGCAGTGCGATTAACCCATTGTCAAGCTGGAAGGACTCTTTGAGCAACCAATCAATCACTTCAAAGTCATTCCCTTCCCAGAACAGTTGAACTTGTCGTGGCGTCAACTCCCAACTTAGTGACCCTGGGCGCTTTTCTGGTGGAATTTCCTGCTCCAGCTGCTTGAGAGTCATCCATAGTCCGGCTAAGCCCGCTCGATGTAGCAGGGTTAATCCGGGGTGTCCCAGATGCAACTTTAATTCGGTCATGGCGTACCAAATTCCTCGCTGTAGTTGATATATCCAGGCTCTGTGACGAAGTAGAATCCGCGTCGCCTCCAGTTCCACCACTCCGTCTTTTTATCTGGGATCCGAATTGGAATTGCCCAAGCTTGAGCTTCTTGCAAAAAGGCTTGCATCCTCGACAGCTTTTGGCCCTTATCCAGAGCTTTCTTCTGTCTGGCTTCAGCAGCCTTCCAAATAGCATCTTGATCTTCTGCTAGAAGCACTGTTATTGTATGTCCACCTTCTCGCAGAAAACCTGGATAAGTACACCAATTTTGATCAAGCCATGCCGATTTCGCTTCAACAGGCTCTTCCCCGCTCGGATCCGAGATAATGCTGGCTAGTTCCCTCTGTGAAACACGCTCTAACCCGATAGTTTTCATAAGCAACTGTCGACCTATTTTTAGTTCCTCTTCACTGTAGGGAGTATGTTTAGTCCATTCATAGAAAAGAGCTAGACGGGATCCCTCCTGCTCGCTTTTCATTCTTCGATTGAGTCGACCTAGTCGCTGAATCAAAGCTGTCGCTGGAGCCATAGCAGAGATAAGCAAGTCTGCACTTAAATCTAAGGACATTTCACAAACCTGTGTAGTAATAGCAAGAACAGGCCCTGGCTGGCTAAAAGCGTTAATAATCTGCTCATGCTTTCTAAGTCTGTCTTTATAGCGAAACCGACTGTGATAAATTAAAACTTCGGCTTTAATGTCTTGTAGTTTCTTCTGGGCTTGTTGATAAATGTCAATGCAACTGGCGACTGAATTGATTACCCACAATACCTTTTGGTTCTCTTGAACTGCTTTAGTAACTTCCGACCAAATGGATTCGGAATTGATGGGATCCCCTTCTGATGAAATTTCTCTTATTTGATAGCGCTTCAGCTCTTCTAACTCTTGCGGTCCTTCAATGGGATCCCCTATAGGCTCACCCAACTCCCTCATCACTCGCTTAATAGCCTCGAGTTGACCCGGGGTAAAGCTGGCGCTCATCAGCAGTATAGGTGCGTCTCGAAAAGCCTGTAAAAATCTCAGCAAAGAGCCAAACAACTGATTGTCATAGGCATGTACCTCGTCAAAAACGAAGGCAGATTGAACTAGAGCTGGCCAAGAAAATAGTGGTCTTCTATTGTTCTGGATTAACCCTAAAATAGAGTCTACAGTGCAGATAACCAGTTTCTTTCTCCATACTTGCAACGCTGCCAAACGAAACGAAGCACCCTCATCCTCTTCGCCTTCGCCGGTCAATAAAAGTTCTCGATCCAAATCTGCTCGTGAGTGCATCAGTGTCTTTTCTATTGGGGATCCCTCAGCGTAGTCCAAGTAGCCCTGAGTAGCCGTTCCGGTGGTCGGATAGCCAAAAAACAGTCGCCTTCCCGATGCCCACTTTTTCGCCCAAGCGTAGGCTCCCAAGGTCTTGCCTGTACCACAGCCTGCCTTGACCAGTGTTACTCGATGAGTGGCAGCAGCCATTTGCTCTTGGAAAGGACGTAGGGAGCTTTCTCCTAGTTTTTGGGCAATGAGTTGCTCTAGGTCTTCCTCTCGAAGAACCAAGCTTAGTGCACCAGAAATCCAATCTTGCAGATCTTCTCCCTCTGTCGGTAAGATTGACCCTGCTAGATCTGCAGCAATTACTGTTGCTTTGGCAGCAGCCACCAGCACCTTCTGCTCAGGGCTTAAACTTTTGGCAAAGTCTCGAAATTGACTTTCTAGAGCCTTTAGGCAATCTTCTAGACATTCTTTTTCCCAGTTTTTTGAAGCTACCCTTGGAATCTCTGCCGGTAGCCCAAGTCTCTGTGATCCCAGTCTCAGTACAGATTCAAAGTCTGTATGTTCAGTGTAAATGTAGATCCCTAGTCCTGCGCCATCAGGCAACTCTGTAATTCTATGCGATTCCCTACCTTGGGAATCTACTCCTGCTTTGAAGTGATGTCCAATTGCTGCCCAAGTAGCTAAGATCAGCTCCTCTTCAGAAAATGCCTTCCCTAGCCACTCGCGGAATTCTTTGACTTGTAGGGCAAGTATGCCACTTAAAAACTCATGACGAATGAGTTGTTGCCCATTGTGAGCTTTCCAAGCTTTGTCAAGTTTTGCTTTTGACTCAGTGTCTAAGATTGATGACTTGAGATAAACCATCTCCTGGAAATGTTGATTGGCTTTACCCCAGTCGTGCAGATAAGCTCCTAATTTGACAACAGCTCCCAAACGATTTGAGTCACTTAACCCTAACTGCTTGCAAATAGTCTGTCCTAGGCGATCTGAGAAGACTTCAGCCGCTGACAAGACAGCCGCAACATGGCCTGCAAGTTTAGCAGCGCCCCTTGCCTGAGCATACTCTTCTTTAGATTGGTAGCTGGGATCCCATTTTCCCAGCGATTTTGCTAGCAAAAACTTAAACATTGTAGAGTCATCCTCACCTGCACGGCAAAAAGAATCCACAACCCATGCGCCGCCGGCCACCTAGCCCTACCTGCTGGAGGCGAATTGAGTCTTCTTCCTGTAGGTTCTCTACTAAGGTTGAGAAACCTACAATCGTATGCCCTTTAATTCTCAAGGTCTTGCGCAAGGGTTTCCCAGTTTTATCTTGCAGTACTGATACCCGGCCTGAGATCTTAAGCTTCTCTAACTGGTCTTGGGCAGCTTGCACAAATGGATCTGGCTCGGTGTAGCCCTTGATTGTAACAATTCGGGCTTTTAGGGAAGTGCTTGGTTTGAGAGTAAAAATCCTGGGGATCCCTAGCTGTACTTCGTGAGATCCAATCTTCAATTGCTTGCCGGCTAGCTTGTACACCTCCGGCACTGCTTCCATGGGCAGCCGAATTCTAATGTGGGAGTGCGGAGTCAGTAAGATTTTGCCTCGTCTGTCTCCAATTCCCGCTGTTGTCAAAATCCCGATGTGAGGGTTTCGGTGCAGTGTTGGTACTTGGTGGCATAGCGCCGCGAGTAGAGCGTACCCGTGATCTGCTGGGAGGGTAGTTCCTCGCACGGGCAGGCATAGGTCCACTACGGGAGCTTCGTAAGGGACATGTGTTGGGTTTGCCATTGAAGCTTCAGCAGTCATTGAGTGGCTCATCACACAACTGCCACGTGAAACATATGTAAGAAATGCTAGTGAACACAGCTCGCTTCTGTCAAGCAGCGCGCGGCGCCCCAGGGCGATCAGTGGAAAGGGCAGTCAGGGGTGCTAAGGCCTGCTGCCAGCAGCAAGGCACTTTCGACCACAGCAGCCACGTGAAAGTGCTCAACGCCCAGGGGCTTACCTCTGACAATACCATTGGTCTTAGCCCTCTTCAGCCAGGAGGTGATTTTCGGAAGAGTTCCCAGAAGAGGGCTGGATCCCCTACCCCCGCATAGGCAACCTCGAAGGGTAGAGCTTAGGATGGCTTGACCCATCTCCTCTTTATCAGCTCTCTCGCTGCCTATGAACCTGTCATCCATTGCCAAGCCACAGCAGCTTTAGCTTTCTCTTTTGCTGATTGCACTTCAGCTAACTCTGGGAGCGCCGGCGACAGCTCATCCGGTCACCAGTTCTGCAACGGACTCGACGGCGGCGGCCATTCAGCGGGTAACGGAAATTCATGGCGGAGCTGGGCCTTGGGCCGTGGTCGGCTATCGCATGGGGATGCGCGCTCTGCAGGAGCTGGGCTTGATGAGTCCAACTCCCCACACTTCTAGGAACCGTTTTCTGGTGGAGGTCATTCACGAGTCGCCGGCAGAGATCCCGTTCGTGTGCATTGTGGATGGCTTGCATGCTGCAACAGGGGCCAGTTTGGGCAAGTTGAACTTGAAGCTGGTGGAGGTCGAATCTCTTGAAAAAATGCGCAGCGTGGTCATCCACCGAGAGACCGGCAAGCGGGTGGAGTTTCAAGTTTTGCCCGAGTTTATTGACAAATACCGGAACTTGCCCCCGGAACAACTGGCGGCTGCAGGGCAGGAAGTTCTTCAACTGGCCGATGAGAAGCTTTTCCGTCTCGCCATTAGCCCATAGCAGGGAATATCGCTTCGGGATCCCTTCGGCATTCCTGAGCCAATCAGCTCCAGACCCGAGCGGGTGGCCACCTCTGCCGGATGCTCTCTTTCTGGAACTAACTCTGATTATCGTGGGCTCGCTAGGTACCCCCTAAGGGATCCGGGCTTGAGCGAATACATCTTGAGGGATCACCTTTAGACCCGGCAGGAAATCATCTTGAATGGCTTGAGATCCCGTAAAGGTGCGCGGCGGGGCATCGGGATAGAAGACGGTGATGCTCTTGGCTTGGGGATCCACAACCCAAACCCTGGGGATCCCAGCTTCTAGATAATCGGTTGCCTTCTGAGCTATGGCTCCAAAACTCTGGCCAGGAGAAAGGATCTCGATCACCAACTCGGGAATGGCAAAACAAGGTTCATCGGTCATGGCCTCAACCGGCAACCGCTCGTTAGAGATGTAGGTAACATCAGGAACTGGGATCCAGGGCTCTGCCTTTCGTGTTAAAACAACTGCCCACTCAGTATGTGCTGACCCAGGCTTAGGACACTCAGGGCTAGAGCACCAGTCCTCCAAAATTTGCCACAACACCGGTTGGAGACGAGCATGGAAGCGTTTTGGCGACATGGGTTCGTTTTTGGAGACGGCCCGCCCATCGACTAGCTCATAGACAATATCCCCCTCCGGCAAGGCCAGAAACTGTTCGGGAGTTAGCTTTTGACCTGAAATGGACAACTCTGGAGTCGATAGCATCACAGGATCCCCGTTGTTTAGGATGGCCGAATCTCTGTCTAGGCTAGCTCTGACATCCCCCACCTTCACCGTTTTGAAACAGTTGTCGAGCAGGGATCCAAATCCAGCGGCAAGATGGCTCCACTCAATTTTGGGGGTAGAGATCCCCATCTTTCTGGCACCGGCTGAGCAGAGGATGCCACTTTTCGGGAGAGGATAGGGCAACATTCAACCCAGAACCCTCTCCAGGCAACTTGAGAAGGGGGGGCTTCCAAGCTGCAGTAGCTTGAAGATGCCCGTGCTTCAATGCTTGAAAGCCGTCATCGAGAGGATCCCTATGGCTAATACCCTTTTGACCACTCTAGGCACCAGCCCCTACAGCGAGACGGTGTATGTTTTTGGGGAGCGGAAAGCCGATAGAACCCGTTATGTTGCCAAAGCCCTCTGTCAGCTCTTTGACATCGAGAGGGTGATTGTGCTGCTAACCCAAGAAGCACATGACACCCATTGGAAGCATCTACAGGACTGCCTACCCCCCCACGTGGAGAAAATTGCCAAGGCCATTCCTGAAGGGAAAACCGAGGCAGAGACCTGGGAGATCTTCGATGTGCTGGTCGATAGCATCGAGCCCCATACGCGGCTGGTTTTCGATATCACCCACGCCTTTCGCTCCATCCCCGTACTGGTGCTCTTGGGAGCCGCCCTTTTGCGCAAGGCCAAGAATGTAAATATTCAGGGGCTGTACTACGGTCTCTATCTCAAAGACCAGCAGGAAACACCCATCATCGATCTCACCCCCGCCCTTCGTCTTTTGGACTGGCTGACGGCTACCGACAAATTCATTAGCACCGGCTCGGCGCTGGAGTTGGGCCAACTTTTGGATACAGTTCAACGGGACTTTTACCGCCAACCAAAGCTCGGCAAAAGGGATCCCAAGCCCATCCGGCTGCAGAACTTTGGCCAAGCCATCCGCAATATCTCTCGTTCCCTGGAGCTGGTAAGACCGGTCAGCCTTTTGGAGGATGACTTGCTTAGGTTGCAAAGGCACTCCACCCAGGAGTTGGCAGAAGAGGTGGGCCAATTTGCTAAGCCCTTTGGCTTGCTGTTGCAAAGCATTCAAGACAGCTACAGCCAACTGGCTTTGCCAGCAGACAGAGCTACGGATGCCAAGGCTCAAGTTCAAAAGCAATTTCAACTGCTGCGCTGGTATGTGGAGAAACGCTTCACCACGCAGGCAATTCTCTTAGCTCGGGAGTGGGTGATCTCGGCCCTCTGCTTGTGTGAGGGGCTGCCCAACTACCGCCAGCGGGAAGCGCGGCAGGAGATCGAACACCAACTGGGATCCCTCATTCCACGGGAAGACCAGCCCCAGGCGCCTCCTGACATTGCTGCCCATGTTCCCGATGTGCAGAAACTTGCCAACCTCTGGTCTCGCCTCAGCCAGTACCGCAACGATGTTGCCCATGTGCAGATGAATCCAAACCCTTTGAACAGCGAAGCTCTAGAAAGCTTTGTTTTGCAAGACCTGCTGCCTGGCCTGGAAGAGCTGTTTCCCAAATTGACCTGGGCAGAAGGGAAGTTGGAAGGGGATCTTTCCACTTCTCCGTAGGCTAAAGACATCGGTTCGCCCTCAGGTTCTGGGTTTTTGGTCAAACAACGGCTATTGAGAAATACTGAAGAAAACTGAGGGCTGGCCGGGATCAGATCGATTTTGTTTTGTAGCTTCTGTAGCCACGACATCGGGTGGCTACCGGGGTTTTGTTCCTTGTTCGAGGAGTTCCTAACTGTTCTGTTTCTCCAGCGAAAACACCATGTCTTACTACTGGCAAGCTAAGCTCTGGGGTCTGTTACATGATCCCGCCCTCAAAGCCCTACACGACAGGACTGGCCGCTCCAAGGAAGGGCTGTGGGCCAAACTGGCAGCGATGCAGGGATGGTCTTCTCCCAAAGCCGAGGGATCCTCTCCCATAGGCGATGCCGATCTCATCGCCTCGGCCAGCGACCGGGCTGCCATTGGCCATTTGCCTGTAGCCATCGACTACCAGGTTGAGGATCGCGGCCAGGGGTTAGGCTCTGGACTGGAGATGAGCCATCTGCTCTCGGGGCGCAAGCGCTTTTGGCAATTGGCCGATGACCAACACCAAGCCCTCAAGGATGCCCGCTCCCGTGCAGACTACCTGATGGAACGGGAGGAGAGCGCCATCCCCGATTGGGTTTGGCAAGAGGAGGATCCCCAAAAAGTGTTTTGGTGGTTTTGGCGGTGCTTTCCCCAAGCTATTTGTCAGGAGTTTGGGGATGAAAGCTTGCTGTTATTGCCAGCAGAAACCCGGCTGCCAGACGGATCCCTGTGGAGCCACGCCAGCGTCACCGCAGCCCTAGCGGGATGTTTGGCCGGCTACGACGAGCCCAAGTTCGCGCGTCCCTTCTTGGTGAGCTTTACCTTCAACCCTATCCAGGAGCTGATCAAAGCCAGCCGCAAGATGCGGGACTTTTGGGCCGGATCCTGGCTGCTGCACTACCTTTCTGCCCGCATGAGTTGGCGGCTTGCCGAGAAATACGGCCCCGACTGTCTGCTCTACCCCAGCCTCTACGGCCAGCCGTTAATCGACCACTGGCTGCGGGAGAAGTACCCCGAATTTGAAGAATGGATCCCTCAACCTTCTGCCAACGCCCTGCTCACCGCCGGTTTTCCCAACGTGCTCCTGCTGCTGTTGCCGGAAGACCGGGTGCAAGCGGCCATGCAGATGGTGCAGCAGACCCTCAAGGAAGAATGGAAGCAGTTGGCCCAGAAGGTGCTGGATTACCTGCAGGGGGATCGCCGCTGGCTGAGGCAGTTGCACCCAGAGGACCCCACCTGGCAGGGATGGCTGGAGCATCAGTGGCAGCACTACTGGGCAGCCGTGCCCTTGGGATCCCCGGCTCACTCTCTCAAGGATACCGGCATCCTTAGGCCCCCTCATGTTTCCATTGATGCGGATCCCTGGGTCAGTGCCCAAAACCGCACCTATCACCTGGGGGCTAAGCAAAAGCTCTTTGCTGATGAGGAGCTGGAGTTTCTGCGGGCTAGCTTTTGGGATCCCCAAAGACAACAGCGCCGCCAATACAAAGCCGGACTCAACGTCGGATCCTGGTGGGCAGCTGCAGTGGAGCAAACTCGGCGCCTACAGGCAGCTTGTAAGCAGGCCCGCGATTGGCAGCTCCCCGTCGCCTTTGGGCCGCGCAGCACCGTTTCGGGTTTGGGGCCGGTGGTGCATCCCTCGCCGCGGCAGGGGTGGATAACGGAAGGGGAGAGTCGGCGGCTTTGGCAACGGCAGGCCGGGCTCTTCGATGGCCGGGAACAGCTCAATGCCACCGAAACCCTCAAGCGGGGCTTGTACAAAGTGCTGCCGGAGCTCTTCCCGGAGCTGGATGAAGACCAGATTGCCGCTTCCTACCCGGATCTCACCGCTGGCGTAGCCGGCTACCTCAAAACCCAAGGGCGACGGGAACGAGAGCACTTCGAGCAGGCCTGTCAGGCAGTGGAGACCCGCTACCCTGAGGTCAGAGGGGTGCTGCGGGAAATGCGGGGCAAATGGGGGATCCCGTGGGCCGACCGGCAGAACCTGCGCTACCATCCCCGTCTGCTCAATGCCGGTTGGCTGGTGGAAGACCTGGAGCTGGACGAGGAAACGCAAAGAAGCTACCGGCAGGACATCGAGACGCTTCTAGGCCGCTACTACCCCAGCGTTAACCCCGCCAGTTGGTACGTGCTGGCTGCCGGGGATGGGGACGACATGGGCAAATGGCTGAGGGGCGAGAAGATGAAATCCTACTACGACTATCTGCCTCAACCCCTACAGCGGCTGGCCAACGGGCAAACGGAAGCCATTGGCGAGGTCTTTGGCAAGGACAAGGAGGAGCTGGAGCAAGTCAAAGACGCTTTTCAGAAGTTTGTCAAAAACAGCCGCAAGCGCATGGGGCCTGCCACCCACAGCGCCCTAAGCCGCGCCCTGCTGGATTTTTCCGGCCAGTTGGTGCCCTACCTAACAGAGCAACGCTATGCAGGCAAGCTCATCTACGCCGGTGGGGACGACGTTTTGGCCTACACCAACCTCTGGGAGTGGGATGGCTGGCTGTGGGATATTCGCCAGTGTTTCCGGGGGGGAGAGGATGACTGGCGGGAGTTTGAGAACCTGGGGGACTACTGGCAGTGGAAAAAAGGGCGGCCTCCCGAAGGTTTGAGCCGGCGCCCCCTCTTTACCCTGGGGTCCGCAGCCACCATCAGCTTCGGCGTGGTGATTGCCCATCACTCGGTGCCCCTGGCCATTGCCCTGGAAAACCTTTGGCAAGCGGAAGAAGAAGTCAAGGGCCACCTCTATGCCCATGGCTGCCCCAAAGACAGCGTGCAGGTGCGGGTGCTGTTTGCCAATGGCAACCAACTGGTGAGCACCAGCAAGTTCGACACGTTCGACAAGTGGAAGGATCTCCTTGATTTTGACTGGAAGCTCATGGGCCAGCAGCAGGATCAAAGCTCCTTGTTTGAGCAGGCAGCCCAACTGTGGGAGCAACATCCTGCCCCCAGCCCAGAGGCGGTGCCAGCCTGGGCCACGCTCTTTTGCAGCCGCCGGGATCTCTTCAAACAGGAATCGGAGCAGAAAGAACACTTCCAGGCCAAGCTTGTGGAGTTTATCCAGGATTTTTGGCAGCACAGCCTGCCCGCCCAGCCGCAGGAGTGGGATCTGGAGATCAAAAACTGGTTCAAGTTGGCAGCTTTTGTGCTGCGCAACCGCACCGTTGCTTTGGGGAGGAACAGCCGATGAGTTGGTTTACCCTATCACCCCTGGATGTGTGGATGTTTCGGGATGCCAAGCCCTTTGCGCCGGGAGAGCGGGCCTGGGCCAATAGCAGCTTTCCTCCCAGTGGCCACACCTTGGCCGGGGCTGTTCAAGCTCACCTGGGCCAGCCGATGACGCTGCGGCTGCGGGGCCCCTTTCTCTGCCATGACGAAAGGCTCTATTTCCCTGCCCCTTTGCACCTGGAAGACGGCTCCCCCCTTGTTCCTGTGCCTTGGTTGGACCAGACGGATCCCTACTTCCATTGCCACTGGGATCCCACCCGGCCAGCCCCGTTGGTGTCCCTGAGGCCAGCAGAGGAGGAACCCGAACGCAGCCAGAGCAGCAAGAAGAAAAAAACGGGAGGCTATCTGCCCTTCGAGGCGGTGCAAAAGGCGCTGGAAGGCAAAGGCTGGGATCTCAGCCAGGCCGTTAAGCCGCCGCTGAAGTATGAAGTACGGCCCCACAACACCCTGCAAGTCAGCAAGCGGCAGGTGCGGGAAGCCGATGGCTACTTTGTGGAGACCTGCATCCGTCTTCAGCCGGGCTGGAGTTTGGCCCTTTCCATCGAGGGCTGGGATCCAGATCGCGAAGCCTGGGATCCCTTGCCCCTTTCTCAGGAAGCAGTGCTGCGGTTGGGGGGAGAAGGCCACGGCGCTTTGCTAGCCCCTTGTCCGAAGCTGCAGGAGCAGTGGCAGCAGTTGCAGACCCTTTCTCAGGCTACCTTTCGCCAAGCCCGACGCGCTTTGGCCTACTTGGTGACCCCAGGCGTGTTCATCAAGAAGGTGGATGGACGTTCCCTATGCCGTGCCTGGCCCTGGGAATGGAGATTGGCCACCCCCCACCCCGCCCATCCCCTCACCGGCCCCTTAGTGAGTGTAGCTACCGGCAAGCCCGTTCCCATCAGTGGACGCCTGCGGGTGGATCGCCCCCAAGAGCAGCGGCAGATGAGCCTGCCTGCCCCCCAAGTTTTTGCCGCGCCCCCTGGTAGCGTCTACTACCTAGAGCAACCGGCCCCCCTCAACCAAGAAGAGCCCGAGCTGGAAGATGGCCGGCTCAACGTGTTCCACCGCTGGCGGCTGTTGGGCTATAGCGAGCTCTTATGGCTGCCTTGGGCGAACTGAGTTTTGCTTTCAACCCTCCAATGCTTACTCAAAAAAGGAGAGATTTGTATGCCTTTTCAGATCGTTTACCTCCATCTGTTGACTCCCCTGCACACCGGCGGCACCACCCAAGAAGGAAACCTCTTGGGGATTGCCCGCGAATCCCACACCCATTTGCCCTACATCCCTTCCAGCACCATTCGGGGCAGGTTGCGGGCCAGCATGCCCGATAAAAACAAGAAATTTGAGCTCTTTGGCAACGAAATTGGGGAGGGGGATCAGCTTACCCAAGGATCCATTTGGATTGGGGATGGCTCTTTGCTGTGGATCCCTGTGCCCTCCCTTAGCCATGGGGTGGTGTGGATAAGCTGCCCGCTTCTGCTTAAGCGCTGGCTGCGGCTAACAGGCCAGAGTCTGCCAGTGCCGGATCCCTACAGTACGAGCTTGAAGGCCGACCGACCCATTTACCTCAAAGATGCCATTCTCAAAGAAGGTCTCAAACAATGGCCGGGATGGGAGAGCTACACCAAAGACCCCAACATCAGTCGCGTGATCGTTTTACCAGATCAGCATTGTGCCACCCTCATTCAAATGAGCCTGTGGCGGCAGGTGAAAGTCAAGCTTAGCGAGGACAAGGTTGTGGAAGGAGGCTTCCGCTATGAAGAGGCCATTCCTCCTGACAGCTTGATGTACTTTACCTGGGGGGTTACCGCCCAAGCAAGTGGCAGTTCTGAGGAGGCAATGAAAGAGTTTCGAGATCTGCTGCAATCCAACCAGATTATGCAGATTGGCGGCCAGGAAAGCTTGGGCCGAGGCTTTGTGGAGCTGTCTTTGAACTAGATCTCAACCTAGGAGGGAGGTTTTATGAATAGCTTTGACCCGCGTACATTGGCCAAGCCCGTTTACGAATCCCTGTGCCAGCTCAGAGCGCAAACCAGGGATCCAGAAAGGCTAAAAGAGCAAAAAAACCAGGCTGTGGAGCTGTACACCTATCTTTCTACTTGGGGCCTGCTGCGCCTCAAGGCCGAAGAAGACGCCCTTAGCCAAGAGGGCAAAAAAGAGGTGGTCAAGGAGTTTTTCGATTGCCTAGAAAAGATCTCCGGTCAAAACGAAATTGCCAAATCCAACGGCCTGGATCGTCTCATGGGGTTGGGAGTTGAAGAGTACCTGGGTTTAACAGGGCTGGGACTTGCTTTGGCGCAAGAATTCAGCTTCTGGGCTACAGCCATTTACCATGACGATGACGTTAGCGGGGGGGACTAATGAGTGTAGCTGTTCCAATCCAGTCTATTTCCCTGTATGAAGGAAGCCAAGTGGTTATCCATTCGCTGACTTGGCAAGACTTTGAGAGCATCTTGGAAGAGTTAGGGGAAGACCGCCACACTCGCATTGCCTATTACAACGGCACGTTAGAGATCATGTCTCCCTTGTCCAAACATGAGCGCCCTCACCGCATTGCCGGAGATATTGTGAAAGCTCTCCTTGATTCTCAAGGGAGAGACTGGGAAGACTTTGGCTCAACAACCCTTAAAAAGTCTGGCAGTGCTGGGGTGGAGCCTGACACCTGCTTTTATGTCCATCACCTAGAGCAGGTGCGAGGGTGTGAGGGAAGGATCGATGTCGATCTGTTGCCTCCGCCTGATCTGGCCATTGAGTCCGACGTTACTTCCCGGACCTTTATCGATGCTTATAAAGCTACTGGTGTGCCCGAAGTTTGGATCTTGGGTGAGCGAAGTTTGCGGATATTTATTCTGCAGGGAGAAGACTACGTAGAATCGAGCTGCAGCCGACTTTTCCCAGACTTCGACATCCCCAGGCTTGTGCCTCAACTCATTCGACGCGCCTTAGAAATTGGCACCAGCGCCATGTTGCGCGAATTTCGGGAAACGCTTCGCAATTCCTAATACTGCTTTCCAGCTTTAGGAGAAGATCAAATGCCTAGCAATCGTCCTGCCAACGCTCCACAACCCCTTCCCCGTCCTGGAAGACCAGGCTCACCTCAGCAAGGGGATCCCAGCCGTCCGCCAAGTTCAGGAAGTCAAGGAGGAGGCCATCCCCCCAATCAGAGAGGGGGGAGTGGTGGTGGAGGGGGCGGCAACCATTCCCAACCTTCTCCCTGGTTAGGGCATCCCTCGGATCCCAGTCCTAGGCCGGCTTCCACAGCGAGCTTTATTGAATATCTGCGCTGGATGAGAGCCTATGGGGCTCCTTTCAGGGACGGAACCAAAGTCGATCTGGTGCATCGGGCGGAAGCAGATGCAGACTACAGCTCCCGCTTGCAAGTTCTAAACAATCGCATCAAGCGCATTGCCAATGACACCTTTCAGGTCACCTGTCCCTGGCGAATTCGGGTAGGCGGAGCCAAAGGCCCGGAAAGCATGCTGCTGCCCGCTTTTGATCACTTAGGGATCCCTTACCTTCCCAGCTCCACCTTGCGGGGGGTAGCCCGCGCCCAGGCTATTCGAGAGTTGATGCGGAAGCGCAATCTGTCTTGGGAGGAGGCAGATAAAGCAGTGGCACCCTGGCTTGGGCATCTAGAAGCTGAGGACAAAGATAGTGCTGGCAAGGTGATCTTTTTGGATGCCTACCCTGTGCCGACCAGGACTCAAAGACAAGGGGATCCCGATAATTCCAGAACAGGAGGTCTAGCTGTCGATATTGCCAATAATATCTGGAAGTGGAACGGTCAAAATCTTGAATACTCACCTAATCCCAACCTCTTCTTTTCTCTCAAGCAAGCCACTTTTTTGATTGGCCTGCGTAAAGGGCCAGGCTGCACCGACGAGATGTTAGCCCAAGTGAAAGAATGGCTTATCCGCGGGCTGGAGCAAGGAGTGGGATCCCAAGTCAATACCGGCTACGGTCGGCTGATTCAAACTGGCAAAACTCTATCTCAATACAAGGGAGAATTCTTGCGGCTGCCTTTTGAGCTGGAGGGTCAGTTGATCCGCGGGCGGCAAGTGGTCAACTGGAGACCTGATAGGAACCGGTATGACAACAAATCAATTGCCGAAGTCCGACCGGTAGCCTTTAAGAACATGCTGCGCTACTGGTTTCGAACCTTTGCCCTGGGTGTTTTGCCCGTGAAGCAGGTGCAGGAATGGGAGGGGCAACTTTTTGGGGCCATCACTCCCCAGCAAAAACACGGCTGGATCCATGTGGATCTTTTAAATGGGCGAGTAACTCAACCAGAGCCGGAACCCAATCAAGCAGGAAAGGGGAAGCTCGCCGGACGACAAGAAGGGATCCTCATTCTCAGCCTTTCTGAGGAGTGCCAAAACTATGCTTCAAAGGAGAAGCAGGAAGCGGTGCAAAAGCTCTTTCGGAATCTAACCTGGATGCTGTTTCACCTGGGAGGTATTGGCCAGGGGGCAAGAAGGCCCTGCTACTCTCGCCAAGACCGCGGTAGAGCTCCTTGGTGGCGTGGCTCTACCCTGATCCCTGAGTCGGAGGATTCATTTTGGGATCTTCCAGAGTCAGTGGCCGAGTTTCAGAAACTTTTCCAACGGCGACTGGTCGACTTCTTTGCGGCTCTCGGGGCCCTCAGCGAGCAGGCTCTTGATCCCAGAAATCCATGCAGCTTTGACCAAGTTGCTAAAGAGAGATGGCCTCAAGCAGTGGACAGAAACTGCCAGATTGTAGTCTGCAGCGGCAAGGAAGAATTCAAAAAGCCTTATGCCTTGGCAATCCTGCATCAATTGGGCCGGCAGGGCGAAGGGCGATACGACAAATTCTTGTGCGGAGGTGTGCAGGGAGGTGTGCAGGGAGGTGTCGTGCCCTCGCCTGTTTGGATTGCCAACCTAGATGATTACCAAGTAGTTACCGTTTTTGGGGCAACGGTGAATCCTAGGAAAAGTTATCTTGAACAGCTCAGGAAAAATGCTGATGATTTTGGAATAATCTGGCCCTTGAGGTAGAGATCTTGGAGAATCTCTGGAGGAATAAAATGTCCAAAAAGAGGATCAATGCCAAAGTTCTTAGAAACCTTGTTACAGCTGTGGTCAACGGCTCGATCACGCTGGCCATCCTGCTAATTGCTCCTTTGGGATTGGCAGCCGTGATTACCAATACCGTTCTTGTCATGATTGCCAGCTTCTTTTCGGGCAGTCTGGCCGAGATCGTGATGGATTTCTTGTCAAGTCCTGAAATTGATGTTGAGATTTTACCGGAGCGTGGCCGCTCTAAACCCGGCAATGCCATAGATCAGAGGCGAGGCGCTGAAGATCTGCGTCGTCATGACGAATAATGCGAACTTTATATGTCTCTCAGCAGGGGTGTAGGCTAAGCCTTAAGCAAGAGTTCGTAATGGTCTATTTGGGCGAGTCGCTCTTGCAGGAGGTGCCTCTACCCTTGCTGGAGCAAATTTTAATCTTTGGCCGATCCCAGGTAACCACCGATGTGGTGAGAGAGTGCTTGAAGCGTAATATCCCCATCGCCTATCTCTCGCGGCTGGGCTACTGCTACGGTCGCCTTATTCCCATTGCAAGGGGCTACCGCCGCTTGGCCCACTTGCAGCAAGCACTACCGGAGACATGGCGATTGCAAACAGCAGCCCAGATGGTGCGAGCCAAGCTACTCAATAGCCGGGTGCTGCTGATGAGGCAGCTCAGGCAGCGCCCCACTGAGACAGGGGATCTGACCCTACGCAGTCTGGAACATTTGGCTGCTCAAGCTCTTGAGGCCAAGTCTCTAGATCAATTGCGGGGCATTGAAGGAGCGGCTGCGGCTCTGTATTTCCCGGAATTGGGAAATTGCCTTCAGCAAAGGGGCTTTGTTTTGCTTAACCGCACTCGACAGCCACCCACTAACCCGGTTAATGCCATGCTCAGCTTTGGCTACATGGTGCTCTGGAACCATCTATTAACCCTGATTGAGCTGCAAGATTTGGATCCCTATCAGGGTTGCTTGCACGCTAGCAGTGAACGCCATGCTGCTCTGGTTTCGGACTTACTGGAAGAATTTCGGGCGCCTATTGTAGATTCAATAGTCCTCTGGCTGATCAACAAGGGCATTATGAACATCGAAGAAGACTTTGAGTATCGCGATGGTGGCTGTTTTCTAAGTGATAGTGGCAGGAAAAAGTACCTTACAGCTTTCATCCAAAGAATGGAGGGATCCATCCAGACCCCTGACGGAGATCAACCCCGCTGGGATCTGCTAACGCAGCAAGTTAAAAAGTTTAAGCAATCCGTCTATAATCCTCAAGATTTGTACCAGCCCTACCGGATTCGCTGATGTTTCTTTATGTTGTTACCTACGATACTCCCTGCGACAAGCGACGCAAGAAAATTGCCGACCTGCTAGAAGGCTACGGCAAGCGCGTGCAATACAGCGTGTTTGAGTGCGTCCTCGACAAAGACAAGTTCGAGGAGCTCAAACTGCGGCTCCGCAAGAAGATCAAGCCCGAGGAAGACAGCGTCCGCTTCTATCCGCTCACTAGCTATGTCCTCGCCCAGGTGGAAATCTGGGGTGGGCCTGCCCTGACTGCACCCCCCAGCTCGGTCATTGTGTAGCTCAGGCAAGTCTCTTCCTACTTAAGCACTCGGTGTTTCCAAAAGCACACTCAAACGGTATCAACGCCTGCGCGAGCGATCCGCCAAAAGCCGCAAAGGCCGATTCTTTCGTCCGATCCCTCGACGCCTTGCGCCACAAGGCTTTCCGGCCCCAAAGCCCCCTCGCCAGCACCCTTTTTGCCGACTTTTTTCCGGATCCCTCGCAAATGGGTCTTGCATTCCTTGCCCTGCTTGGGTTTAATAGGGGTGGAGTTCCCCCTTCGGGGGGATCCCTAGAAATTGGAAATTCGATTTGTTCCTGACTGAACACCTCAGAGTCGATGTTCCCCCTTCGGGGGGATCCCTAGAAATTGGAAATTAGATTCTACTTCCTGGTCACACGTTTATACACTACCGTGTTCCCCCTTCGGGGGGATCCCTAGAAATTGGAAATATTATACGCTGAAGCCCTAGAGCCTCTGCAACCGTGGTAGTTCCCCCTTCGGGGGGATCCCTAGAAATTGGAAATTAGGTTGTAGGCTTCCCCAAGGTAGGGGGAGAGCCCACCTAACGTTCCCCCTTCGGGGGGATCCCTAGAAATTGGAAATTCTCCACTTATTACCGACTGCCGGTGGAGCAGAACCTGGCCAGTTCCCCCTTCGGGGGGATCCCTAGAAATTGGAAATTACCGACGCTCCGCCGAGCAAGAGCGACGGCGCTCTGAAGGTTCCCCCTTCGGGGGGATCCCTAGAAATTGGAAATCAGTTCCTTATAGGCCGCTACGCCGAGATATCGGCTTGGCGGTTCCCCCTTCGGGGGGATCCCTAGAAATTGGAAATTGGTAGTCTGCGCCAGCTCCGACCAGACCCGCGGCGTGTTCCCCCTTCGGGGGGATCCCTAGAAATTGGAAATAAATCAGTTAATAACACAACTCGAGGCTGTGCTACTAAGTTCCCCCTTCGGGGGGATCCCTAGAAATTGGAAATATCCCAGGTGTTGTCGACCAGGATCTTGGCGTCTTCTTCAGGTTCCCCCTTCGGGGGGATCCCTAGAAATTGGAAATATCCCAGGTGTTGTCGACCAGGATCTTGGCGTCTTCTTCAG
>NZ_JANSHN010000018.1:32559-34204 GCF_047461655.1 Synechococcus sp. W55.1 | reverse complement strand
GTTCCCCCTTCGGGGGGATCCCTAGAAATTGGAAATTTTGCGCTGGCGATTTGTAAGTTCCATAGGTTCCTGTTCCCCCTTCGGGGGGATCCCTAGAAATTGGAAATCCGAAAGGATTCGGCGGGGGCGAAGCAGTAAAGCTGGTTCCCCCTTCGGGGGGATCCCTAGAAATTGGAAATCCGAATCACCAGGGGTTTCGGTTCGACAACACGCTTACCTGTTCCCCCTTCGGGGGGATCCCTAGAAATTGGAAATTGAACGCTATGAAGTTCGCCGGAACTGACGGTCGTTACGTTCCCCCTTCGGGGGGATCCCTAGAAATTGGAAATTGCGGGTACTGCACGGGTGGAATGGGCCTGTCTGGGGTTCCCCCTTCGGGGGGATCCCTAGAAATTGGAAATTGGAACCGGGTCGGCAAACCCAGCCAGTACTCTAAGTTGTTCCCCCTTCGGGGGGATCCCTAGAAATTGGAAATTGCCATCCGATTTATTCGGGGGTACCTAGTCACTAACAGCCTGTTCCCCCTTCGGGGGGATCCCTAGAAATTGGAAATTTTCTTGAGGACTTCGATAATGTTACTCTTCGCTTTGACGTGTTCCCCCTTCGGGGGGATCCCTAGAAATTGGAAATTCGGCTTCAAGCGGAAGCCACCCAATACGTTGAATGCGTTCCCCCTTCGGGGGGATCCCTAGAAATTGGAAATCCCTTCGGCGTCCAACCCCGGTAGAACGGGGTTACGCCAGGCCGTTCCCCCTTCGGGGGGATCCCTAGAAATTGGAAATTCAACTTAACTAATCTCGACAAAGGCTGCTGTATTAGCGTTCCCCCTTCGGGGGGATCCCTAGAAATTGGAAATTTCCCTAGGCACCTGGGTGCCTTTCTTACCTGTTTAAGGGAGGTTCCCCCTTCGGGGGGATCCCTAGAAATTGGAAATTTTTAGGAGATTCGAGAGGTTTTAGAAGTTTATCGAGCGTTCCCCCTTCGGGGGGATCCCTAGAAATTGGAAATTTCGAGGTGTGTCCAAAGCCCTCGCTACTGCGACTGTGGTATTGTTCCCCCTTCGGGGGGATCCCTAGAAATTGGAAATCTTAAACTCGTTAAAAGAGCACCTTATGACCCTTAAAGTTCCCCCTTCGGGGGGATCCCTAGAAATTGGAAACATGTGGTCATTGAGGACAATGTGGAAATAGGCGCAAACACTACGTTCCCCCTTCGGGGGGATCCCTAGAAATTGGAAACTTGCAGCTATCCGTCTTGTTCGCAGCTATCTAAAGAGTTCCCCCTTCGGGGGGATCCCTAGAAATTGGAAACATATAGTGACCGGTGGCATCCCAGAATTTCATTGCGCCGTTCCCCCTTCGGGGGGATCCCTAGAAATTGGAAACGGTCGAGCAGGTTGGTAACCAACCCGTGGATAATTCCAGTTCCCCCTTCGGGGGGATCCCTAGAAATTGGAAACTCTAGGTCAAATTTGGTCAGACCTTGAGTTTACGGAGGGTTCCCCCTTCGGGGGGATCCCTAGAAATTGGAAACGAGTAAGAACAGAGGCGGCACCATCCGTGTCGCTGGTTCCCCCTTCGGGGGGATCCCTAGAAATTGGAAACTCTAGGTCAAATTTGGTCAGACCTTGAGTTTACGGAGGGTT
>NZ_JANSHN010000018.1:0-32459 GCF_047461655.1 Synechococcus sp. W55.1 | reverse complement strand
GGAAACGAGTAAGAACAGAGGCGGCACCATCCGTGTCGCTGGTTCCCCCTTCGGGGGGATCCCTAGAAATTGGAAACCAAAGAATGTTAGTGCCTCTGCCTCCCAATCATCGAGTGTTCCCCCTTCGGGGGGATCCCTAGAAATTGGAAACCCTCCTTCACTATGAGCCGTGGTGGTTCATAGTGCGGTTTGTTCCCCCTTCGGGGGGATCCCTAGAAATTGGAAACCGGACATGGGGCCTATATTCAATTGTTTGCTAGTCATTGTTCCCCCTTCGGGGGGATCCCTAGAAATTGGAAACAGGGTTTTTGGTGTGAAGTGCGAGTTAGTCTTCCCAGTCCGTTCCCCCTTCGGGGGGATCCCTAGAAATTGGAAACCCGTTCCACTCAGTGCCCTGGAAGTTGTCCTCGCAGTCGGCCTGTTCCCCCTTCGGGGGGATCCCTAGAAATTGGAAACCCGTAGGCGGCCAGTTTTTCGTTCTCGTAGAGTACAGTTCCCCCTTCGGGGGGATCCCTAGAAATTGGAAACCCTATAGCCACAAAAAATCCCCCGCCAATAAGGCGGGGTTTTTCCTTCGGGGGGATCTATAGAATTGGAAACCTAGGGATCCCCAGTTGGAAAGAAATTGGAAACAGAGAAAAGATTAGAGTAAAGCCGGTGCTGCTCGGCAGAGGCCAGGCAGCGCTGTTGGTGCTCAGGCCACTCCTGGAGGGCTAGTTTTTGTTGTTCCTGGAGAAGGGTTTGTAGGTCTGAGTCTGCAGGCAGCTCGCCTTGCAAAACCTGCAAATCGTTAAAGCGGCCCAGTTGATCCTGCAAGCACTTCAGGGTTGCTATCCAATCTTGCATGGTTTCCCCGTAAAAGGGCGCAAAAAACTCCACCTGATAGCGCAGCCGTTTGGTGGCCTTGCGCAGCTCGTGCAGTTGCTCAGCCTGGGCTTCCGTTGCGGGGAAAGCAGGGATCCGCCAGCCTGGCTGCAGCAGCCACTGGGCCAGCAGGGGAGTCAGCAAGTGGGGCAAGCTTTCCGGCAAAGGCAGCTCCGCCTGGGGCTTATAGCGGGGGTGAGCCAGCCACTGCTCGCAGGCAGCTTGAAACGCCAGGAAGTCAGCATCTTCAAGAATGCGGCGGGAGCGTTTCTCGGCTTGGGTTCGACGTTGCTGCAGATCTTGTTTTAGCTTCTCCAGTTCTGCCTGCTGGGCTGCCGGGATCCCTTCCCAGCAAGGTTCCTGCAGGATTTCCAGCAGCACGTCCAGATCCCGCTGCTTGCCCAAAGCACTGGCCAGCTTTTGCAGGCGTTTGGGCTTGAGAGGCTTGGGCAGCCGGACGGATCCCTGAAACACCTGCACCCAAGTGCCAATACGGCGCAGGGTCACCCGGATTTGGTGGAGAGATTCTGCCGCCTCTGGATGCTGAGCCAGAACTCGCCTTACGTGTTTCTGCAGCCGCTGCCATTGCTGGCTCAACAGCTGGTGGGCCCAGGCGGCCACGGTTGGCAAGGGCGCAGATGAGGGCAAGGTCAAGTGCAAGGACTCCGTCCCGCTGACGCGATCGGTTTTCAGCTCAGCAGCAACAGCGTCCACAGCCAGTCTCCTCTACCCAAAACGAGAACCAAGAGGGCAGCAGGCTCTTTTCACATAGGTCATCCAGCCTAGCTTGAGGTTACCCCCGCCTCTTCCTTTTTAACCTAATCTTAACCTTGGTAAACCGAGCAGGCTGTGGCCAGGGAAACTGTCGCGAGCTTTGGCCTGTCGCGCCATTCCCGTCAGCGGAACAGAGTCTAGGGCTCCCGGCCTGCTGTCGCAAGTGGTAGGCGGGGTTCGACCACTGACCAGAGGCGGGCAGCCACCTCTGCCGGGGATCCCTGGGCTGAAATGCGGACAATCCGCTGTGGTTCTGCGGCAGCCAGAGCCTGGAACCCTTGGTAGACGCGGCGGTGGAACTCCAGGTGTTCTTGTTCGAGCTTGTCGCAAGACCCTGTTCGCGCCAGCGGGCCGGAGGCCTTCCGCGCCAGCCCCACCTCTGGGGGGAGATCCAGCCACAGGGTGAGGTGCGGCTGCAACCCGCCGGTGGCTAAGTGGTTGAGCTGGCGGATCTTCTCCAAGTCCAGCCCCCGACCGTAGCCCTGGTAGGCCAGGGTGGAATCGGTAAAGCGGTCACAAACCACCACCTGCCCTGCCGCCAGAGCCGGCGCGATGACTTTGCTCACGTGTTCAGCCCGATCCGCCGCGTACAGGAGCAACTCCGCCAGAGGGCTAAAGGGATCCCCGTGCAGCAGCAGATCCCGCAGTGTCTTTCCCAGCGCCGTGCCCCCCGGCTCGCGGGTACATAGGCAAGCATAGCCTTCTTGCCGGAGCCGCTCAGCCAAGAGGGCCTGCTGGGTGGTTTTGCCCACCCCTTCCCCGCCTTCTAGGGTGATGAACACACCGTCATCCTCTGCAGGAGGGTTAGCGCAGGTTGAGTTGAGGCTGCAAGTTGAAGGAGTGCCCTGGCACCATCACGTAGACGTCGGGGATGTTGGTGGGCTCTAGGCTTTGCAGGGCTAGCCCTTCGATGTTGGAGCGCAGGGCGTTGTTGATGGTGGTTTCCAGTTGGGACAAGACCTGCGCCTCGTTGCCTTGAGCGGCCAAGCCAGGAAACTGGCTGTACACGGCGCGCGCCAAGCTGCTGGCCAAGGGGAGCTGGATCAGGGTGAGGTTGGATCCCCCCAGCTGGGGGCCCAAGGTGTTGGCCCGGCCGCGGATGCCCAAAGCTTGGAGGGCATTGGCCGTTTGGCTGACGGGGATGGTGCAAGTATCCATCTTGTAAACGGGCACTGAGGCCATGGTCAGAGCAGAAACGCTGGTCAGTTGCACCACAGTAAAGGAGGCAGTGCCGTTATAGGCAAAGCAAAAATCGCGAAAGGCTGCGGGCACATTGGCAGCGCGGATGGGGCGCTCATCGTCAAAGCCGCCTCTCTCGGCGAAGATGTTGCGGATAGCGAATCCCCCGAAAAAGGCCAACAGGGCCACAACCACCACCACCGTCAGGCCAGAGGAGGACACTCCCCCTGCGGAGCTGCCACCTCGCCCACCACCACCATATCCTCCACCGCCAACATAGCCGGAGGTGTAGCCATAAGGAGCGGAACGGCTGTAGTCGCTGCGGTAGCCGGATTCCCCCCGGCCAACATAGGCAGAGGAACGAGCGGATCCGTCGTAACCTCGGCTGCCGGAGACAGAACGGCGGGGAACTAGCGCTTGCCCAGGGCGCTCACCAGCTTTGGGGGATCCCGCAGCGGCTTTCTGCTCCCTCTTTTCGTTCGAGCGGTCAGAAGGGCGAGAAGAAGCTCCTCTCGTGGGCTCCTTGTGACCATCTCGCCCATTCTCCTCATCCAGCCAATCTTCTGCGCCTGCAAAGGTTGAGCCCTCTTCCGGCAAAGGGGGTGGAGAACGACGACCTTGGCGCTCCCTTCCTTCACCAGAGTTTGAAACCGAGGAGATCGCGGCTTCCTCACCGGCAGAATCTGGAGCATAGCGGCTGGGATCCCGGCCAGCAGTCCGTTCCGCCGCTGCGATGGGATCCCGATCCTCAAACTCAGAAAAGCTCATGGTTTTTCAAGCGCTCCCCTCAGCTTCCAAGGCAAGACCTTTTTTCCATTCTTTCCATTCATTTCTTCTTTTCTTTCCATTCATTCCACTTCCCCAAAGGGAAGCAACGAGTGTATCCTAGCAGCTCCCAAGCCAGGACATCCGGTGACCTTCCTAGGATCCAAGCTAGCCTAAACGGTTCTCCAGGGGAGGCAACTGCGCCTTCAAGGCATGCAAAGCTCGGCCCCGGTGGCCGACGGCCTCTTTTTGAGCTGGGCTCATCTCGGCAAAGGTTAGTCCCACTTCGGGCACCCAAAACAGCGGGTCATAGCCAAACCCTCCCTCTCCCCGCGGCTGGGTCAAGATCTCCCCCGGACATACCCCTTCCACCAGGGCATGTACCTCACCTTGGGGATCTACCAGGGCGATGGCACAGTGAAAGGTGGCTCGGCGATTTGGGATCCCTTCCATTTCCCTGAGCAACCGCTCGATGCGGGCAGCGTCGCTGGGGGCGTAGCGAGCCGAGTGGATCCCAGGGACGCCGCCAAGGGCTTCTACCGCTAGGCCGGAATCGTCGGCAATGGCCCACTCCCCCAGAGACTTGGCCACGGCTCTGGCTTTGAGAAGGGCATTTTCGGCAAAGGTGGTGCCGGTTTCTTCCACCTGGATTGCTGAAGGCATGCGGCGCAGCTCCCAAGTGGGGGCATGGGTCTGGAAGAAGGCGTTGAACTCGCGCCATTTGCCAGGGCTGCTGCTGGCCAAGATCAAAGGACGGGGCATGGAAGGGTTTCTACGAATCGTATGGATGTAGCGGAAAGCTGAGGAGGCGGAAGACGACTCAAGGGATCCCTACCTAATGGATCTCGAGAACCATGTTGTGCAGGGCTGTGTTGATCACCAGTGTGGATCCGCACCGCTCTACCTTGCCCCCATCCCAGTGCATGTGTCCGCAGATGTAGTAGCGGGGCTGCACCTGTTCCAAAAGGGGGCGCAAGGTGGGTGTGCGACGGTGATACCACTTCCCGCCTTCATCCAAAAAGCCTCGCGGCGGAGCATGGGTGAGCAGCAGGTCAATGGGCCGGGGGGGTTGACTGTAGAGGGCGAGCAGCTCCTGCAAATGGGCGGAGGTGAGAGACCAGCTCCAACCACAGGGGGGAGTCCAGGGCACAGCCAAAACCTGTAACCCCAGCCACTCAAAGCAGCAGGACTGGGTGATGGCCCGCCCCCAACAGCCAACCAGCGAATTCAAAACCGAAGCTGCTGGATCGTGGTTGCCAGGTAAAAAGAGCCAGGGTTTGCCCAGGCTCTCCACTGCCGCCAAAAAGGATTGCAGATGAACCACCTCTGCTTGGGCTGCCGGATGAAAGCCCTGGGTGGCCTTGCGGGAAGGTTTGCCGGCCTTGGAACAGAAATCCCCGCAGTTGATGTAAGCATCCACCTCCGGCAGATGGGCAAGGGCCTGCCGGATCAGCCGAGCGCTGCCGTGGTAGTCAGAGCCGAGCAGCAGTTTAATCCCCATGGGCCTCTGCAGCAGAAGAATCCAGGTGGGATCGCTGAAGCAGGGCGGCAACCTGCTGCCAGGAGCTGCTGTACCAAGCTTGCTGGGCTTCCAGTTCTTCGCCGAGGGATCCCGTGGGGCCAAAATCTGGGCAGGCGTACCCCAGGGAGCGTAATCCTGCCACCAACACTGCCGGAGACAGCCACCACTGCTGGGCCAAGCGCAGCAGATCCACCTGGCTGCGGGTTTGCAGGTATTGGCGGAGCTGGCGTTGCAAGCTGGCAGCGGAGGGCAGGGGCACCGCTTGCTGATGGACGGCAATCAACAGCTCGCTGCTGGGGGTGCAACAGAGCAGCCACTTGAGGTGATCCAGAGAAGGGGGCCAGCTCCACAACCAGAGTTGATCATAGCGGTGGCCGGCTTGGGGACGGTCGTAGTGGAGAGTCAGGTACCGCCGAGAAGACAAGACCAGCGAGGGGCGGCGGAAGCCGTAGAACAGGATGGTTCCCTGCGCCTGAGGCCAGAGGACAGAAAATCGGTCTACAGCTTGCCAACGCAAAGGCTGGGTGGGCTGGGGGGTGGGGCGCCAGATCAACAGAGGTGAGGGCTCTGTCCCCCTCTGGGAGCCAGTCGAGGGCTTGGAGTTGGGCATGGGAGGAGTGGCATCCAGAGAGGCGGGGGAGATGGGAGACTTGCTCCCATCAGGGGTGCGGGGCGCTGTTTTCTCGAGAGGGGGGTTGCCGGCAGTGGCAGCCTCTTGGGCAGGTTGGATCCCGAGAATTTCCAGCTCCAGTTGGGTTTCTCCCTGCCATGTTTTGGCCTTGAGGGTGTAGGCTACATCAACTCGCTCTGGCAGCGGATAGATTTCCGCTCCCCGCCAACGGATGGCCCAAAGAGGGCGCTGGGGCTTCGCGTTTGTGATCCCCACCAACGCATCGGTGATGCTGGCCACTCCGCGGTCATCACTGGGGGTTTTGGCGGCTGAGTCGCTCCTGCCCGGACAAGAGGACTCCGTCCGAGTAGCACGTAACCCATGGGAGCGTTGCGTAGGGAGAGCAGGATCCCGGAGCAGCAGCTTCAGGTGGCCGGGAACTGGGCCAAATCGCTGCTGTTGCAGAACCTGCAGGTTGCGGCTGTAGAAGACCGGCTCAGGGTTGCCGATACCACAGGGCTGCAGATGCTGCAGCTCTCGATAGAGGTCAAGGGTGAGATCTGACAGCGACACTTCGGCATCGATTTGCACCAGCGGCTGGATCTGCTCCGGCTGCAACTGCTGTTGGGCAAACTGCCGCAATCGTTTTTCAAGAAGAGGCCAGTTTTCCGCTTTCAGGCTAAATCCCCCGGCAGCCGGGTGGCCGCCGTGCTTGGTGAACAGATCCTTGCAAAACTCCAACGCTTGAAACACGTCAAACTCGGGGATCCCCTGCCGCGCCGAGCCACTGATCTCCCCTTGCCGCGACTGGCTGCCGATGAACACCGGACAGCCAAAACGCTCTGCCAACCGCGAGGCCACAATGCCGATCACCCCTTTATGCCATTTCTGCTGAGGGGATCCCAAAATTGTTAACACCCGCTCCTGTTGCAGATCTCGGCCTTGCTGGGCAATTTGCTCGAGGGCTTCTGCCTCGATGCGCCCGCACATCTGCTGCCGCACCTGGTTGAGCCGTTCGCAGCGGCGGGCCAGTTTCTCTGCTTGCAGGGGATCGTCGGTGGTCAGCAACTGGATCCCCATTCTCGCCCGGCCAATTCGCCCAACGGCGTTGATGCGGGGCCCCAGGCCAAACCCAATCCACTCAGGCCGCAGCCCCTCCAGGGATCCCTGCATGCCCATCACCTGCAGAAGGGCGCGGATCCCTGCCACCTGGGAGGTGGGCAAAAGGTTCAGCCCCTGCTGCACCCAAAGACGATTAACCCCTGTCAGCGGCGCCAAATCGGCAATGGTGCCCACGGTAAACAGTTCCAGGGCTACCCGCTGCAGATGGCCATCACCACGGCGCTCGGCCAGCGCTTGGGCCAGGAGGTAGGCAACTCCCACCCCGGCCATCCCCCGATAGGGGGAAGAGAGCGGGAGCTGCTTGGGATTGAGGATGGCATCGGCAGGGGGCAACTGGGGCGGCAAATCGTGGTGATCCGTCACGATCACTGTCAAGCCTAGAGCTTTGGCCAGTTGGATGGGCTCGTGGGCGGAGATGCCGTTGTCCACGGTGAGAATGAGGCGCACCCCCTCTCGGTGCAGCTCTTGCACCATGCGGCTGTTGAGGCCATAGCCCTCCGTCATGCGGCTGGGGATGCGGTAATGCACTGGAGCGTCCTGCAAAGCCCGCAGCAGCAGGGCCGTGCTGGTCATGCCGTCGGCATCGTAGTCGCCGCAAATGGCGATGGGCTCTTGTCGGCGAATCGCCCCGTCCAGCAAGTCCACCGCCAGGGGCAAATCGGCAAAATCCTGACTGGGTGGAGGCAGGTGGGCGGGATCCGGCTGCAGGTACTGCTGCACGGCAGCAGGGCTGGAGAGCCCGCGATTGAGTAAGATCTGAGCCAATATGGGCGAGATCCCCACTGCCTCGGCCAAGCTCTGGGCAGTCAACTTGTCCACAGGATGAAACAGCCAGCGTTGAGCAGGGATCCCGGCCATAGCAAAGCGTAGGGCTTGGATGGGGACAGGGGGTAGGCAGTGCTACAGTTGGCATGTGGGCTATCCTTTTGACGTTAACCCAAAACGCTCCTCTGCTCTTCCCTGCTGTCGATGTATTCTCTACTGCTTACCTATGGCCTTAACCCGCTGACCGGCTTGAAGCTGTTGGTTCAATCTCCCGAGCGCGTCAGCGGGACGGAGTCCTTGCAGACCTCTCTGTGGACATTGGCCCGGCAGCTTTGGGGCCGCCCCGGATCCCGGCAACGCAGGCCGCGCCTACAGATCTCGTTGGGTCGCTTGGTGCCAGAGCAAACCGAGCACCTGTCCAAGTTGGAAGTGCTGCTGCGTCTGCGGTTTTTCATCGCCCTCGAAGCCGAAACTCCAGAGGGTGCCCCCCACCACTGTCACGAACGGTTCTTGCTTCCTTCCGGCCAGGGATCCGCCATTCAGCTTGCCCGCTACACCGAGGGCTCGCAGCAGTACAAGACGGAGATCATCCGCTTTGCCCTGGGGGGATCCCGCACCCTTGTTGCAAGAACTCCATCCCGCTGCCGTGAACGGCGCCGCCGTCGCCCCTGAAGCAAACTCCCCAACAAGCCATAGCGATAGAGTCTTGCCGGCCTGTCTATACTGGAGATGCACTAAATCTGCGTTTCCCTTGTGAGCCGGTCTGGGCTGTGTCTTTGCAGCATTCCAGCAGGGGTCTGAGTTGCCGCCAATTCCGCCAGAGGAGATGGATCCCATGTGCAACACCCGTCAGGACTACGGCTGGCTGAAATGCTCCGTACCCCTGTTGCCAGCGCGACCGATCCTCTTTGCCGGATCCCTGGCGGCCTTTGCCCTTGTGCTCCACGCCGTTAATGGGAACGTCCTGCCGGCTGCTTTGGCCCTGACCCGTTACCAAGTGCATGTACTGGCGGATGGGGCGGCGGAGTTGGCTCAGGTGCGCACCCAGGTGCCGGATGCCTATTTTGTGCAAGGGGATGGGCAGGTTTTCATTCTGGCGGGGACGTTCATCAACCGTAGCCATGCTCAACGCCGTCAGGCCGACTTGGAACGGCTGGGGTTATCGGTGCGGGTGGTGAGCCGCCAAGAGACGGATCCCCCTCTGCCCCCTGCTTTTCCTGCCCAAGCAGCACCCAGCCGCCCTGCTGCCAGCTCAAAAGCCTCTGTGCCGCCGACGCCAACCGCTCCGCCCTTGGATCCCCAGCGTCCCTTTGCCACCCACGTGCCCAACCCCACCGGTGATCCCCGTTTGGAAGAACGGGTGCGCCGCTTCTTTCCAGGAGCCACTGTGGTGCAGTACCGCGGCCAGGTTGCTTTGCAAACGGGAACCTTCTCCCGCCTGTCGTTGGCCCAGGATCAAGCCCGCTGGCTAACCGCTCAGGGGTTACCGGCAGTGGCGGTGTCGCTGGTAGGAGAAAATGCTGGCCAGGATCCCATCTCCAATCCCGCCCAAGGGGAACGCTATTGGGTGTTGGTGGCCGATCCCACCGGGGAGAAATGGCCTGCGCTAAAACAACTCCTAGAGGGATCCCTGCCCTTGATTTACGATGACCTGCGGGTGGTGCGCACGGGTGGGTTCGCCGACCCTGCTGCTGCCGCTGATCAGGTGCGTTACCTGGCCGGCCAAGGCTACGAAGCGGGGATCTTCCCCGCCGATCTGCGCCGCTCTCAGCCTCTTCTGCAAGCAGATCCCGTCTCCTCCCCGGCTGCTCAGGCTGTCCCTCCTGGGGAAGAAGGTGCCGGCAGATTTTGGGTGGTGGTGCAGGCAGGGGAAGAGGCCCTACCCAAGCTGCAACAGTTTGCCCCCGATGCCTTCCTGCGGGGCTCGGTGATTCAGGTGGGCACCTACCGGCAACGGGCCAACGCCGAACAGGTGCGGCGCTCTCTGGTCGAAGCGGGGTTCAATGCCCGCATCCTGCCTGCGGAGTAGCCGAGACCCCCTTCCGCCATCAAACGCTCTCCCCCTTCCCCTCCAGAACAATCCCACCTTCGACCAGGGCTTGCCACAGCAGGGACAACAGGGGTACCAACGCAACAGTTGCCAAAACTCGGCAGCAGCCACCCGCCCTGTCAGGTCGTAGCTGCTCCGTTTTTCCCCAGCAGGGGCAGCTTGCTGCTTCTGGCGTTGTCGGCTGGCGCAGGTGGGACAGGGATCCGGTCGAAACAGGAGCCCATCCCCGCACTCCGGACAGCAGTAGGGGCTCGACATCTGGACTTGAGACTCTGTTTGCGTCAGCGGTGCGGAGCACTTTCCCGGCTAGAGGGCTTGCTTGGCCTGCTGCAGCGTCTGCTCGAACACCTCCAGCGGCTGCGCACCCGAGAAGGAAATGCCGTTCAAGATGAAATGGGGGGTGCCGCCGATGCCCAGTTGAGAGGCCAGGTCGATATCTCGCTGAATGGCGCGCTCTGCCGCCCGACTGCGCCGATCCCGATTGAATTTTTCTACATTCAAGCCCAGCTTCTCAGCAGTGGCCACATAAAACCCATCCCCAAGCTGGGATTGGTTGGCAAACAGCTCGTCGTGAAACTCCCAGAACTTACCTTGACGTTGGGCGGCCCAAGCAGCACGGGCAGCCGCCATCGCTTCTGGGTGAATGCTGGTCAAAGGCAGGTGCTTGTACACCAAGGTCACCTCATCTCCATGGTCGGCCATGAACTGCTTGAGGGTGCTGTGGGCGCGGGCGCAGAAGGGGCATTGAAAATCGGAGAACTCCACCAATACCAACCGCAGAGCGTCGGATCCCAGTTGAGGGGAATCTCCGATGACGGCGCGTGGGTTCTCCCGCAGTTGACGGCCAAATTCTTCTGCCAGCCGCTGCTGTTGCTGCTGCTGCTCTTGGTACTGTCGCTGCTGGTATTCCTGCACGGCTTCCAGAATCACCTGGGGGTTCTTCCGAATGATCTGCAGCACTTGCTCTTCCAAATCCGCCGGGGCAGCCGCCGCCGAGGGTAGGAAAACCGAAGCTCCACTTCCCACTCCCAGCAGAACCACCAGCCCGAACAAAAGCCCAGCTCGAGCCCAAGCACGAAAAATCCTCGCTAGCCTATTCATTCCAACCCCCCTCTCAGCCATGCCTAGAGCCGTTGCAACTCACCCAGCCTACCGTCAGAGACCGACGGTGTCTATTACTCCTTTTGGGGGGGTTAGGAATTGGTGGCCTGCAGAAGCTGCTCCTTGATCCGCTGCAACTGGCTGGCCCAGCGGGGATCCGGCTCAGAGGCTGCCTCACTTTCGGCGACGACGGTGGAGCGCCCACCCTTATTGCCGCGCTGGCGTTGCTTTTTGCTGGGGGCAGGGTTTTCTGCCGACTCTTTAGAGCCTTTGGCCTCAGAATCTCTGGACGCTCTGGAATCTTTGGAACCTCTGGACTCTTTGGATGAAGGCTCAGAGGTCGCTGTTTTGGATTCGCCTTCTTCCCCTCGGTCGCGCGGCTGGGCGAGCTCAATGCGCAAGTTGACATCCCCAAAGCTGTGGCCGTTGAACTTTTCGATGTACTGCTGCGCCTGCTCTTCGGTGTTCACCGTTACAAAGCCGAAGCCGCGGCATTTGCCTGTCTTCCGATCCCGGATCACCTTGGTGGAAATGACCTCACCGGCAGAGCGAAAGAGCTTCTCCAGTGCCTGACGATCCACCTCTTCCGGCAGATTTCCAACATACAGACGCACAGGCATGATCCAGCGAAGCTCCTAATCGAAATAACAAAAGGCCAAAATGCAAAGCGCTACATCTAGGGCGCTCAAGCCCATAACATCAAACCCGGAACCCGGTAGTCCATTGTCACACCATAGCGCGCCGCAAAGCGCAACCCTTGGCAATCACGAAGCTATTTTTTAATTTACCTCAACCTGGAGCCGCGAAGACGAGGAGAACGGTTTTTGTGAACGACTGCTTTGTACAGCCGGTTTGTACAGCCGGCTTTTGCAGCTAAGCTAAGCCGGTGTTGTTCAGGCGATCCCGATGTTGAAAAGGTCGCGCCTGGGGGCCTGTGTAGTCGGCTACAAGATGTCCTTGCCCTCGCAGTTGGTAGCGGTAAGTCACCAAGCCTTCTAAGCCCACCGGCCCGCGCGGCGGCAGTTTTTGGGTGCTGATGCCCACTTCTGCCCCAAAGCCGTAGCGAAACCCGTCGGCAAAGCGGGTGGAAGCATTGTGAAAGACCCCTGCCGCATCCACTTCATCCAAAAATCGCCGGGCAGCAGCGGCATCCTCGGTTACAATCGCCTCGGTATGGCGGGATCCGTACTGCTGGATGTGGGCAATGGCCTCGTCAAGGGAGCCCACCACTTTAATAGAGAGGATCAAATCGGCATACTCGGTGCTCCAGTCGTCCTCGGTGGCCGGGATCAGATCCGGCACCAGCTCGCGGCAGAGGGGATCCCCCCGCAATTCCACCCCCCTCTCCCGCAGGGCCTTGACCGCTAGAGGTAAAAAGTGGGGGGCTATGGCCTTGTGGACCAACAGGGTCTCGATGGCATTGCAGGCAGCGGGGTACTGGGTTTTGCTGTCCACCGTCAGCTTGATCGCCATGTCCACATCCGCTGCCCGATCCACGTACAGGTGACACAGGCCATCGGCATGGCCCAATACCGGGATGCGGGTATTCTCCAGGATGTAGCGGACAAAGCTGCTGGAGCCGCGGGGGATGATGAGATCCACTAGCCCTTCCAGTTGTAGCAGGGCCTTGACCTCAGCGCGGCTGGTGAGCAACTGCAGGGATCCCTGGGGAAACTCTGGGATCTGCTGCAGGCCCGCCTGGATGGCCGCCATCAAGGCTTGACAGGAGAGCAAAGCTTCGGATCCCCCCTTGAGCAAGACGCTATTGCCGGTTTTCACCGCCAGGGCAGCAATTTGCACCAGAGCATCGGGCCGCGACTCGAAGATCACCCCCAGCACCCCCAAAGGGTAGGTGCGCCGTTCCAAAATTAGCCCCTCGTCCAGTTCCCGGATCAGCAAAGCTCGGCCCACCGGATCCCCCAGCCGGATCACCTGCCGCACTCCGGCCACCATATCTGCCAGTTTGTGGGCGTCCAGCTTCAGGCGGGCATAGGCAGATGCCGACAACTCCCCGGCTTTCACCATCTCTGCTGCCCGCTCCAAGTCCGCCCGGTTGGCGGCCAAGATAGGCTCTTGGTGCTCCACCAAGGCAGTGGCCATGGCCTCTAGAGCGGCATTCTTAATAGCCGTGGGCAAGGTGGCCGTGTGTTGGGCAGCAGCGCGGGCCAACTGCACTTGGGACAGCAGCGGGCGGTCTGAAGCAGAGGCAAGCGAGCTGGGGCAATCGGTGGCGAGGGACATAGAGTCAAACAGGGGCAAAGGTGCCCATTGATATGAAGAAGAGCTGTGAGGATAAGTTGTGTTGAACTGTGATCCCAGGAGCACCCCCAGAAGGGATCCCTATGCTAGGTTGGGCACAGTCGCTTGGGGGTATCTGTAGCCTACCAAAGTCTGGATCCCACTTGCTGCAGCAGGGGAGCCTTTCCTTGCTCTCGATGCTTCTAAGCTGAAGTTTGGATAGGGGAAGACCCTTGCTCGAAACCCAGTTCCCTGACGATTAGAGATCCACCTCGTCAACCTCGATTTAGCGCCTTCCAGGAGAGCCAATGAGAAAGCGTGGGTTTGTGGTTAGTGCAACGGCTGCGGTGATGACAGCGGTGTCGCTGGTCGGCGTGCAGCTATCTATGCCGGGTTGGGCGGGGTTTCGCCGGGATCCCAAGGAAGTGGTGGACGAGGTTTGGCAAATTGTCAATCGGGAATACGTGGATCCGTCTTTTAATTCCCTGGATTGGGAAGCGGTGCGGCGGGATCTGCTCAGCCGAGAGTATGCCACCCGAGAAGATGCCTACGCGGCCATCCGGGAAGCCTTGAAGAAACTCAACGATCCCTACACCCGCTTTCTGGATCCGGATCAGTTTGCCAGCATGCAAATCGATACATCCGGCGAGCTGACCGGGGTGGGGATCACGCTGGGCATGGATCAGGAGACAAACGAGCTGGTGGTGATCTCCCCCATTGAAGGGTCTCCTGCCGACCGGGCTGGGATCAAATCCAAAGACGTGATTGTGCGCATCGACGACAAGTCCACCGAAGGCATGGACACCAACGCTGCAGTCAACCTCATTCGGGGCGAGCCGGGTACGCGGGTGCGGCTGACCATTCGCCGCGAGGGGGAAGGGCTAAAGGTGTTCGATTTGGTGCGGGAAAGAATTGAGCTGGCCACCGTGCGCTACGAGGTTCACGAGGAAAACGGCCTGCCCATTGGCTATATCCGGATTACCCAGTTTTCCGGCAACGCCGCCGAGAAGATGCGCCAAGCCATTCGCGAGCTGGAAAAACAAGGGGTAGCCGCCTACGTTCTGGATTTGCGCGCCAACCCAGGGGGCCTGCTCTACTCCAGCGCCGAGATTGCCCGCATGTGGATCAACCGGGGCAGCATTGTCTCGACGGTGAACCGCCAAGGGGAGCAGGATCGCCTGACGGCCAACAACACGGCCCTTACCGATAAACCTTTGGCCGTTTTGGTGGATGGTGGCTCGGCCAGCGCCAGCGAGATTCTGTCGGGGGCTCTGCAGGATAACCGTCGCGCCGTGATTGTCGGCACGCAAACTTTCGGCAAGGGCCTGGTGCAGTCGGTGCATCCCCTGTCCGATGGATCTGGGCTGGCGGTAACCATTGCCCGTTATCGCACTCCCAACGGTAACGACATCGACCACAAGGGCATTACCCCCGACATTTTGGTGGAATTGTCCGAGGAAGATCTGAAGCGGCTCAGCCAGAACCGAGAGCTGGTGGCCACCCCAGCCGACCCACAGTACGCTGCTGCCATCCAGGCTCTGCAGGCTCAGATCTCTGCCCGTCGGCAGCAGGCCCAAGAGGCCATTCGTTCTTCTTCACGTTAGCCGGTGTTGGGAGCGGTTTTGATGGGTTTGAGATGGACATTCCTGAAGCCGTGGTTGAGGGAATGGCCAAACCCTTGAGGACTGTCCACCAACCCTGGGTTGAAAATGCTTTTATTGTTTCTGTAGGTGGCGCGTAGCACAATGGCGGGGTCGAAGATCGCGGGATCCATAAACTTGGCCGGACGGGATCTGCTCAAGCTCAGCGACCTAACCCCGGCGGAGCTGTCGGCCCTGCTAGCCCAGGCGGCTGAGTTAAAGCGGGATCCCTATCGGGTGGAGCTGCGGGGTCGGGTGTTGGGGCTGTTGTTTCAGAAGGCTTCTACCCGCACCCGCGCCAGTTTTACGGCAGCCATGGCCCAATGCGGGGGCAGCACCCTGGATCTGGTGCCGACAGTGATGCAGGTGAGCCGCGGCGAACCCCTGCAGGATACGGCCCGCGTCCTCTCCCGCTACCTGGATGTGATCGCCATTCGCACCTACCACCAGAAGGAACTGGAAACCTTTGCCGAGTATGCCGATATTCCGGTGATCAACGCCCTCACCGATCAGTTTCACCCCTGTCAGGTGTTGGCCGATCTGCTCACCATTCAGGAGAACTTTGGCCAACTGGCGGGCCTGACCCTGGCCTATTGCGGCGATGGCAATAACGTTGCCCACTCCCTGCTGTTGGGTTGTGCCATGAGCGGGATCCACATCCGCGTCGCCACCCCCCCCGGTTACGAGCCGGATGCGGCAGTGGTGGAGCAAGCCCGCACTCTGGCCCAGGGATCCCAGGTGTTGGTGCTGCAGGATCCCCAGGAAGCCGTCTCTGGATCCCAGGTGGTCTATACCGACGTGTGGGCCAGCATGGGTCAAGAAGCTGAGGCCGAGGCCCGCAAGGCCACCTTTCTGCCCTACCAGGTCAATGCCGAGCTGATGCAACAGGCAGATCCGGAAGCCATTGTGCTGCACTGCCTGCCGGCCCACCGGGAAGAGGAAATCACCACTGAAGTATTGGAGGGATCCCAGTCCCGCGTGTGGGATCAGGCGGAAAATCGCCTACATGTGCAAAAGGCGCTGCTGGTTCAGGTGCTGGGCGCAGGATGACCCCTCACCCCCAGGCTAGAGAGCGGGTTAGCAAATGAGCTTACCGGAAAACTGGGTCTATGGTCATTTCGATTTAAACCAGGACACTGCACCCACACCCCAAACGTTGGTCGCGTCGGCGTTGCAGAGCAATAGCGTTGCGGAGCGATAATGCAGAGGGCCAGAAGGTTTTTCAAGGACTCCGTCCCGCTGGCGCGACCAGTAGCCTAGGCGTCTCACCCTAACCTGAAATGACTATATTTGACAAAACTGGCCCAAATCCTAAGCTGGCTACCGATTACTGCTGGGGCGGCGGGCGGCAATTGCCAGGCTGACATTGGGCACCCTCTGCAGAGTATCCATCACCTCCACCACCTTGCCGTGGGAGAGGGCCAAATCAGCGTTGATCACCACCAAGCGGCGCCCTTCAGCCGGCTTCTCGGCCAGGATGCGTTCCACTGCCGGGATCAGGGCAGAAATATCGGCAATTTTCTCCTGATTGACGGCAATCTGTCCTTCCGCCGTCACGCTCACCGTTACATCCGGCTGCAGACGAACTTCGGCTGTGGTCGCGTCCGGCAGGTTCACATCCAGAGCCTCGGAGCGGGTGAGCACCAGGCTGGCAACCACGAAAAACACCAGGATCGAGAAGATGACATCGATCAGGGGCACGATGTTGATCTCGCCAGCTCGGAAGTTCTCTTCGGGGATGCGCATAGGTTAGGAGGGCTCAAGCGAGGAGTAGGGGGGAAGGGTGGAGCTGCCACTGGGGCTGGGCTTTGTGTAGGGGTACTGAGAAAGCTGCTGGGCCTGCATTTCTTGCCGCTGCCGATGCAGCAGCTCCAGCATGCCGCCGTACTCTTGGATCTTAGAGAGTTGCCGCAGGTACAAAGAGCGGAAGACGTTGGAAATCAACAGGGTGGGAATAGCCACAATCAGTCCAAAGGCCGTCGAGTACAAGGCTTCGGCGATCCCCCGACCTACCCCCTGGGTATCGGTGCCGCCGATATCCCCCAGTTGAATGGAGCTGAGGATCTGGATGATGCCGGTGACGGTGCCCAGCAGGCCCAGGAAGGGGGCAACGGTGATTACGGTGTCGAAGACAGTGTTAAAGCGCTTCAGCAAGGGCACCTCTGCCGCCAGAGCCGTTTCCAGAGCCAGCTTAAAATCTTCCGGGCTGGCCTCGTTCAGCTCCAACCCGGCCAAAAAGATGCGGGCAATCGGCAGATCGGCATTTTGCTCCAGCAAATACTGGGCAGCGCGTGGGTTGCGGCGGTACTGGCTCAGGGCTTGCTGCACCACCTCCTCCTGCCGATGGGTGATCTTCCACCAAAACAGCACCCGCTCAATGCAACAGGCCACTGAGAAGACCGAGAACGTCAACAGGGGGATGGAGTAGTACCAACCCTCGATCATGAGCTGCAAGACTCTATAATCCATCGATCCCGATTCCCCCCTTCTGGCGGCAGTTTACGCTCATCTTGTCATAGCACTTTCTCAGCAGGCCTGGGATCCCTTCTTGCGCGGCGAAGATTGCACCTTCTGGCAATTTTGCCCCCATGCCGGCTCTCATCTCGTCAATTGTCAATCCAGAGGGCATACTGGTTGCAACATTTTTTGGATCCCGAGGGCGTGAATTATGAAATTCAGACGCTGGTTGGGTCTTTGCTGCGCCGGCTTGATGGCCTTGCTGTTGACGGCTTGCGGCAAGGGATCCGCCCCCTACGACAGCATCGTGGTCAATTTTGTAAACACGGCCACCCCCAGTCAGATTGCTGCTATCGCTAAAGAGTATCACTTGACGCTCCGCCCCAGCAGCGACAGCGCTTTTGCCCGCCAAGAAGCGATCTACCTGTTTGACGTGGATGCCAACCACCTGGGATCCACGCGGCGGCTGGTTAAGCGGCTCACCGACGAAGCTTTGATCGAGTATGCTCACCCCAACTATCAATTCCAGGCGGCTTTCGTGCCCAACGACCGCCTCTATCCCCAGCAATGGAATCTCAGGGCCATCCACATGCCAGAAGCCTGGGACATCTCCCAAGGGGAAGGGGTGACGGTAGCCGTGGTGGACACAGGAGTAACCCGAGTTCCCGACCTGGCCCAAACCCAATTTGTGAAGGGCTATGACTTTGTGGACGACGATGAGGAGCCGGAAGACCTCAACGGCCACGGCACCCATGTGGCGGGAACCATTGCCCAGTCCACCAACAATTTCTTGGGTGTAGCCGGCATCGCCTTCAAGGCCAAGATCATGCCGGTGCGGGTGTTGGATGCCAACGGCTTCGGATCCCTGTCGGATGTGGTGGAAGGGATCCGCTATGCTGCCGACCACGGGGCTACGATCATCAACCTCAGCCTGGGTAGCCGCGCTTCTGCCCAACTGATGGAAGAGGCAGTGGCCTATGCCCACAGTAAGGGGGTGACGGTGATCGCAGCCGCTGGCAACGAAAACTCCAACCAGGTGAGCTACCCGGCCCGTTACCCGCATGTGATCGCTGTCTCGGCCACGGGGCCCAACGGGGAGAAAGCCCCCTACTCCAACTATGGGGTGGGGGTGGACATCTCTGCTCCCGGCGGAGCCAAAACGCCTGATCACCCCGAGTACGGCATTCTGCAGCAAACCATCAATCGTCGTAACCCCAACGAGCCGGTCTTTGCCTACTTCCAAGGCACCAGCATGGCCACTCCCCACGTAGCCGGTGTGGCAGCTCTGATCCAGGCTCAGGGCATCAAAGACCCGGACAAGGTGGAGGAAGTGCTGAAAATGTCGGCTACCCCAGTGCCCGGCGACAAACAGAACTTCTACGGGGCTGGTCGTTTGGATGCAGCCAAGGCGCTGGCCAGGGCCACAGGACAACAGGACGAAAACCCCTTGGTGCTCTGGCTGAAGGACTTCCTGCAGTACCTGAACAACAATGGCTACCTCAACCCGCGCTTCTGGTTCGATGGCGGCCCGATTGCCCTGGTGCCCAAGCTGCTGATGGTGGTGGGCGGATACATCATCCTGGTGCTGATCCGCTGGTGGCTGGCTCCCAAGCGGCTGCTGCAGACGGTGCCTTTGCTGGCTGGGATGCTTTTGGGCAGTGCCGGTCTTTTCCCCTTGCAGGGGTTGGCGATTGTCGGTGGCCCCCGTTGGCCCTTCCAACTGGCGGGCAGCTCCCTGCCGGAGTTGGGCACCGCCTTTGCCCAGACCAATGCCTTGAACCCCCTATTTGCCAGCGTGTTGATCCCGGGCCTGTTGATGTTGCTGCTCCTGGGCCATCGGCGCTGGCGCTGGGCGGTGATCGGCCTGTGCATCGGCATGGCCTCGCATCTGCTCTTGTCCGGATCCCTGTTCTATGAGGGGGTGCTATGGCTTGGATCCTCTGCTTGGTTGGGTCGCTCCTTCTTGCTCTTCAATGGCTTGCTCTGCCTGGGCCTGGCCTACTTGGGAGCGCAAGCGGCTACGGAATCTCAGTCCACGGCAACCGGGCTGGCGCTGAGGCGGTGATGCAAGAGTACAGCGGTACCATCCAGTTCCTGGATATTGAAGGGGGGGTGTGGGTGCTAACCCTGCCTTCCGGCGAGCACTACGCCCTTTTCCGTGCCCCCAAAGAGCTCTTGCAAGAGGGGCTAGAGGTCACCATCCAGGGACAGATCAAAGAAGACATGGTGACGGTGGCTCAGGTAGGGCCGGTTTTGGAAGTCAGGAGCTTCCGGCGGCAGCCCTAGCTTGGCTTGCGGCTCCGGCCAAATAAAATCGGGGATCCCTGTTTGGGGATCCCTGCTTTTCTGGAGTGCTTTTATGTCATTTCGATTCAAACTAAGGCACTCACCCACACCTAAAACCACCTAAAACGCTGGTCGCGTCGTCGCGTCAGCGTTGCGGAGCAATAACGCATGGGGTCAGAAGGCTTTTTTCAGCAGCCCAGGCGTCTCACCCTAACCTGAAACGACGCTATTCGCCAAAGAGAGAAGGGATCCCCACTAGGAAAACGCAGCCTCCAGCTCCTGCAGCGTCTTTTTCACCTTGGCTTGGGCTGCTTCCACCTCAGGTTGGTCATAGGCTTTGGCAGCAAAGTCCAGTTGTTCCAAGCTGCGGCCCATCTCCTTGGCCAGGCGCAGCACTTCCCGCTTTTGCTTATCCGGCAGGGTAGCCGCCAGGCCGGTCAAGGTCTTACGAGTGAGTCCCATCGGCCCGTGGATGTAGGAGCGAATCTCCAACCAGTCCTCCGCCTCCACCAGGCTTTGCAGCCGCTCCACCTGTTGCTCCAGTTGTTGCAGCTCTCGGGGCAGGACAGCAGCCGCTTGCACAGGAAGGGATCCCAGCCATAGCCCCAGTGTCAGGATGGCAACCAGCAACACACTCCGCCAGCGACAGATCATCACACACCTCCCACATGCCTGCAACAGGCTTGATTTCTTGGCCATCATTGCCGTCAGTTTCTTGGCCATCATTGGGCAACCAAATGAATAGTTTACCTGCTGGCTGCACCCCAACCCCTTGGCCGCCTCTCGAAGAGCCCAACAAATCGGTTAGGCTAGAGCTGTAAAAGAATGTAAACGACACTCTCATGCAACGCATCATCCTCATGACCGGCAAGGGTGGAGTCGGCAAAACCTCGATGGCGGCGGCGACCGGCTGGCGTTGTGCCGAGATCGGCCTGAAAACTCTGGTGCTGAGCACAGATCCGGCTCACTCTCTGGCCGATAGCTTCGATCAGCCCTTGGGCCACGAGCCGGTCGAGGTCAAACCCAACCTTTGGGGAGCGGAGTTGGACGCCCTCAACGAACTGGAGCTGAATTGGGGATCCGTCAAAACCTACATTACCCAGGTGCTGCAGGCGCGAGGGCTAGATGGGGTGCAGGCGCAGGAGCTGGCGATTTTGCCGGGGATGGATGAGATCTTTGCCCTGGTGCGGGTGAATCGCCATTACGACGAAGGCAAGTTCGATGTGCTAATCATCGACTCGGCCCCCACGGGCACGGCTCTGCGCCTCTTGAGCCTGCCGGATGTTTCGGGCTGGTACATGCGCAAGTTCTACAAACCCCTGCAAGGGCTGGCGCAAATGCTACGTCCCATCGCCGAGCCGATTGTGAAGGGGCTGACCGGGATCCCGCTGCCCAATGACCAGGTGCTGGATGCCCCCTATGAGTTCTATCAGAAGATCGAGCGGCTGGAGCGCATCCTCACCGATAACCGCATCACCTCCGTGCGGCTGGTCACCAACCCGGAAAAGATGGTGATCAAAGAATCGCTGCGGGCCCACGCCTACCTCAGCCTCTACGGGGTGGCCACCGATTTGGTGATTGCCAACCGCATCTTGCCCGATGGAGTGGTGGATCCCTACTTTGCCGCCTGGAAGGCAGCCCAACAGAAATATCGCCAGGAAATCCACGAAAACTTTGCCCCCCTGCCGGTCTTCGAGATCCCGCTGTACTCCGAGGAGTTGGTGGGGTGGGATGCCCTGGCCCGCCTGAAAAAAGACCTTTGGGGGGATCGCAACCCGGCGGACGTGCTCTATGCCGAGCAAACTCTGAATGTGGTGACCGACAACGGCCAGTACCGACTGGATCTTTACCTGCCCGGGATCCCGAAAGAGCGGGTGGAATTGACCAAAACCGGGGATGAGCTGAACATCCGCATCGGCAACCACCGCCGCAACTTGGTGCTGCCTCAGACTTTGGCGGCCATGACCCCGGCCCGCGCCAAGATGGAAGAAGACTACCTGCGCATTCATTTTGCCGCTTGAGCCTGTAGCCGCTAACAGGCCCGTTTCGCTTACTTTTGGGTCCCCGAACGTGAAGTTGACCTTCTGGGCTTTTTTCAAGCGCATACAAGCCCACGCTCTTCCGTCTCCACCTCGACCCTGGTCGCGTCAGTGTTGAACGGCAACGACGCAGCGACAGCGCAAGATGGCACAATGAGAAAATCCCCCACCTCTAAAGATAAAGATTGATCGCCAAGGATCCCTCCACAGAAGAGCATGAGATCATGCTGTTGCTTCGTATCTTCCTGGTGGCTCTGCTCATCACTTTGACGGGTTGGTTTTCCCCTCCCGCCAGTGCTCTGCTCAACGACGACCGTTACGATGGCAACATCTTTGCCCTCTACGGGGCCAACGGCGGCATGGTCCCCCCCCGCGTCTCCCTGAAGCAGGCAAAAGAGCAAGGGATCCCGGCCCTCCTTGTGTACTACATCGATGACAGCAGCGATTGCAAAAAATACGCTGCCACCATTGCCAACCTGCAGGTTCGCTACGGGCTGGGAGTCTATTTCATTCCCTACTCGGTCGATTCCCTCTTACCCGGCGACGAGCGCGGCCAATACTACACCGGACAAGTGCCTCAAACCCTTCTCTTCGACCCAGAGGGAAACATTGTCTATCAATCCGCCGGCAACCGCCCCATCACCGAGGTGGAAAACGCCATTCGCGCCCTCTTCAAGTTGGATCCCGTTCCCCCAGGGGTGATCAAAGCCAAACCTTTCAACGAGATCCAAACCGGATTTGCCGGATCCCGTTCTCCCCAAGCCTACCCCCCTACAAAGGCCCAGCCGTGACGGCCAACCCCAATCGCGATAGCGGGACGGAATCCTTTCCCTCCGATTCTCTCGAGGCTCTGCAGGAAAAACTCCAGAGTCTCCAGGCTCGCCTTGCCGATCTGCGGGAACTGGAGCGCATGGCCCAGCTTTCCCCTGAACAATGGGCTGAAATCCAAGCCGAAGCCAGCCAACTGGAGCAACGCCTCCAGGCTTATGTGCTAGAGGTGTTTAATCCTGTCCCTGCCACCTTTTGGCAGGTGGTGCGCTTCGGCGGCCTTGGCCTGCTGCTCGGCATTGCCCTGCAGCGCTGGGTGCTGAGCTAGCCTACCCCTTAGGATAGAAAAGCTCTCGGATCCCAGAGCTCTTGTCCATGCGCATGCGACGTTCCAAGCCGTTTAGTCTTGACCGCATGACCTCCCGTTTTCTGCCTCTGGTCATTTCGATTCAAACTAGGACACTAAACCCATAAACCCAATGTTGATTATACGCGGCTAGAAGGCTTCTCTCACTCTCAATGGCCCAGGCGCCTCACTCTAACCTGAAACGACTATAAGACGATAGCTAAGTTGGCCGTGATAGGCTCAACAAGAGAGTTATTCCCACCATCAAACTCCCCCAAATCCAAACAACCTGTCGCAGCAGCCCCAAACTTTCCTGCACCACTTGCGGGGTCAAAGGGCGAGCCGGGATCCCCAATTTGGGTTTCACCTTCGGGATCCCGCGATAGAAATTGGTTCCCCCCAGTTGGATCTGCAGCCGCCAGGCAAAAGCCGCCTCGCTCCACCCGGAATTGGGGCTGGGATCCGCCTGCGCATCCTGACGACACCGCTGCCAAAACCCCCAGGGATCCCGGCTGAGCAGGGCCAGGGTGAGCACCGTCAGGCGGCAGGGCAGCCAAGTCAGCCCATCCTCACAGCGGGCCGGCACCGTGCCCAAATGGGTGAAGGGGGGATGGCGGTAGCCTACCATCGAATCCAGAGTGCTGCTGGCCTTGTAGGCCAAGGCCAAGGGTGCCCCTCCCAAGAAGGCGTAGAACAGAGGGGCAGTCGCTCCGTCGGGGGTATTTTCGGCCACCGTCTCAATCACCGCCCGCAAAATCTCCGGCTCCGTCAGGTGCTCTGTATCCCGCCCCACGTAGCGGCTGAGCCGTTGACGGGCCTCCGGCAGATCCCCTTTTTCCAGGGGATCCAACACCTCCAACGCAGCAAAGCGCAGGCTGCGCCCTCCCAGACAACTGGCCATGAGGGTTACCTGCATGAGGATCCCTGCCCAGGGATGGATGGCATTGCCGATGGCGACCAGTCCCCAGCCCACGCCGTAGGATCCCCCCACCAAAGTTAGGGTGAGAACTGCCCCGCCCCACTGTTGTGCTCGCGGAGTTGAGCAGTGCTTGAGGATATAGCCTTGCCCCCAGGCAATAACAGCCCCCATCACCCGCACTGGATGAGGCCAACCCCAGGGATCCGCCAGCAGGTAATCCAAAGCCAAAGCTGCCGCCAGCACCACCCCGGCAGTCGGTTGGGCCGGGAAAAACAGCGATGACTCCATCCCGCCAGCAGGCTCAAACCACAAATCCACTCTCCTGATCCTGAGCCGCCTGCCAGCTCCGAACATCAAAATACAGATCTTCCAAGGTGGTTTCCTCCAGCACCTGCTGCACTTGCCGAGCGATCCGCTTCCACAGGGCTTCCGTCACCCAGTCCAGCCGCTCCGCCGGATGCACGGCTGAAGGATTAGAACTGTCCATGAGAGGATCCAAGGATTCTCCCACCGCCGCCAAAATGGCGCTGATCGGGATCCGCCGCGGCGCCCGTGCCAACCGGTAGCCTCCCTGGGCCCCCCGTTGGGAACAAACCAAGCCGGCCTGGCGCAACTCAATCAGCAACTTTTCCAGGTAGGGAGCTGGGATCCCCTGTCGCTGAGCAATGGCCCGCACCGAAGCCATTTGCCCGGAGCCGAGCATCGCCAGATCCAACAAAGCTTTGATGCTATAGGTGGCCCGCGTTGTCAAGCGCACCGGGATCCCTCTCCGCAGCACTTCTCGATCCTGCCATAGGACTCCGTCCCGCTACCGCGAAAGGCAGATGCCTGGGTATCGGGGCACCGGCCAAGAGAAGTTAATCTGGGGATCCGAGGTGATCTCCAATTGTTGGCAGCAAGCCCTTGGAGCGGAGAATAGGTTATCGGGATGGAACACCCCACCGCCAGCCTTTATTTGGTGGCTACCCCCATCGGCAACCGCGAAGACATCACCCTGCGGGCGCTGCGGGTTTTGCGGGAAGTGGACTGGGTGGCGGCAGAAGATACTCGCCACTCCGGCCAGCTTCTTAAACATTTTCAAATCTCCGCCCGCCTCATCAGCTATCACGAGCACAACGCTGCCCAACGGATCCCGCAACTCCTGAAGTATCTGTCGGCGGGCCAGTCGGTGGCCCTGATCAGCGATGCCGGCACTCCTGCCATCTCCGATCCGGGAGAAGAGTTGGTGCGCGCCTGCATTCAGGCCGGGATCCCGGTGATCCCTGTGCCGGGGCCGGTAGCTGCTGTTGCCGCCTTGACCGCTTCGGGCCTGCCTACAGGACGATTCGTGTTCGAGGGATTTTTGCCGCTTAAACCCAGTCAGCGACAGGCCCGCCTGCAACAGTTGGCCCAAGAAGAGCGCACCGTCGTTCTCTATGAAGCCCCCCATCGCCTGCGCCAAACTCTGCAGGATCTGCTGGATCACTGCGGCCCAGAGCGGCAGATCGTGCTGGCGCGGGAGCTGACCAAGCTGTATGAGTCCTTCTGGCGGGGATCCCTGGCAGCAGCTCTGGAGCACTGCGCCGCCCAGCCGCCGCGGGGGGAGTTCACCCTCTTGCTTGAGGGATATGTGGGTGCCGTTCCCAGCCCTAACCCTGCCAGAGGCGGGACGGAGTCCTTGAATGGGCGGGGAGACAGTGAATCGGAAGCGGAAATTCGTCAAGAAATGGCCCGATTGCTGGCCGAGGGCCTATCCCGCTCCGCAGCCAGCCGCCGGTTGGCCCAGCGTCTGCAGGGATCCCCCATCTGGACGCGGCGCCGCCTTTACGATCTATCCTTGCAGCTTGAGCCGCTCTCCAGTTCTGGCGGGACGGAGTCCTTTTCTGAGTACGTCAGCGCTCCACATTGTTTCCAAGACAACAGCGAGACCGAGTCCTGAGGTGTTCGCGTTAGCGGGACGGAGTCCTATGGCACGGATTTTATTGGTGGACGATGAAGTGGAGTTGGCCGATTCTCTGGCCCAGCAACTGAGGCGAGAGGGCTACACGGTGGACGTGGCCTACACGGGGGGGCGAGCCTGGGAACTGCTGCAAAAGACGGGATCCCTGCCCTACAATCTGCTGGTCTTGGATTGGATGTTGCCGGAGCTCTCCGGGCTTTCCCTCTGTCAGCGGGTGCGGCAGGTGGATGGCACCACTCCCATCCTGTTTTTGACCGCCAAAGATACCCTAGACGACCGGGTGGAAGGGCTGGATGCCGGGGCAGATGATTACTTGGTAAAGCCGTTTGAGCTGCGGGAACTGCTGGCGCGGGTGCGAGCCCTCTTGCGGCGGGCCACCGGCCCTGGAGAAGGGATCCCTCGCCTGCAGGTCGGGGATTTGGAGCTGGATCGGGAGAACCAGGTGGCCTACCGGCAGGGGCGGATGATCCACCTCTCTCAAAAAGAGTTTCGCCTGCTGGAGTACTTCATGACCCATCCCGGCCAGTTGCTCACCCACGACCAGATCTACGAGCAGGTGTGGGCCGGAGAGGATCCCCCCAGCAGCAACGTCTTGGCAGCCCAGGTGCGCCTGCTGCGGCGCCGCCTCAGGTTGCCCGGGGCAGCAGAATTGATCCACGCCGTCTACGGCAAGGGCTATCGCTTTGGGCCTGTTGCCGAGAATCCCTAGGAAGAGGCCCATCCTACAGTCCCGCAAGCTGTAGCTGTCCCGAACAGCAGCAAACCCCAAGCAAGCGACCCAACGGGGCCCTTCCCAACAGCTTGCTGGGATTCACAGCTCCCCTCTCCCAAGAGGAGAGGGGCAGGAGCGCTTGGGGCTCACTTGGACTTGAGCTTCTCGGCTTTCTCGATGGCCTCTTCGATGGTGCCCACCAAGTAGAAGGCTTGCTCCGGCAAATTGTCCAATTCCCCCGACAAAATGCGCTGGAAGCCCTTGATGGTGTCTGCCAATTTCACATACTTGCCGGGGGAGCCAGTGAATACCTCCGCCACGAAGAACGGCTGGGACAGGAAACGCTCGATGCGGCGGGCGCGGGCCACCACCAGCTTGTCCTCTTCCGACAGCTCGTCCAGCCCCAGGATGGCGATGATATCTTGCAGCTCTTTGTAGCGCTGCAGAGTTTGCTTCACCGCCCGGGCAGTGTTGTAGTGCTCTTCGCCCACAATGTCCGCCTGCAGGATGGTGGAAGAGGAATCCAGGGGATCCACCGCTGGATAAATACCCTTAGCCGCCAAGCTGCGGGACAACACCACCGTGGAGTCGAGGTGGGCAAAGGTGGTTGCTGGGGCCGGATCCGTCAAGTCGTCAGCAGGCACATACACCGCCTGCACCGAGGTGATGGATCCCTGCTTGGTAGAGGTGATGCGCTCTTGCAGGTTGCCCATTTCGGTGGCCAAGGTGGGCTGATAACCTACTGCCGAGGGCATGCGGCCCAACAGCGCCGACACTTCCGACCCGGCCTGCACAAAGCGGAAGATGTTGTCGATGAACAGCAGCACATCCTGCTTGTTAACGTCGCGGAAGTACTCTGCCATCGTCAGGGCGGTCAGGCCAACCCGCATACGGGCCCCCGGCGGCTCGTTCATCTGGCCATAGACCAGCGCCACCTTATCCAGCACGCCGGATTCTTTCATCTCGTTGTAGAGGTCATTGCCCTCGCGGGTGCGCTCTCCCACGCCCGCAAACACCGATAGGCCAGAGTGCTCCTCAGCGATGTTGTGGATCAGCTCCTGGATGAGCACTGTCTTGCCGACGCCGGCGCCGCCAAACAGGCCCACCTTGCCCCCCTTTTTGAAGGGGGCCAGCAGGTCAATCACCTTGATGCCGGTTTCAAAGGGCTCTGGCTTAATCGTCAAATCGACAAGTGGAGGCGCACTGCGGTGGATGGGGGCAAATTCTTGGGCTTGAACGGGCTCTCCTTGGTCAACCGGCTCTCCCAGCACATTGAAAATGCGCCCCAGGGTGGGCTGCCCGACCGGCACAGTAATCGGAGCGCCCGTATCCACCACCGGCATGCCCCGCACCAGGCCGTCGGTCGAGGACATGGCCACCGCACGCACGCGGTTATCCCCCAAAAGCTGCTGCACCTCAAAGGTGACGTTAACCTTCAGGCCGCTTTCGGTTGTGCCCTCCACCTTGAGGGCATTGTAGATTTCGGGCAGCTTGCCGCTGGGAAACTCGGCGTCGATCACAGGCCCAATGACCTGAGTGATGTAGCCAACATTGGTGGCAGTAGCGGTGGCAGTAACCATGATTGAGGCTCAGCTCCTTGTGTGCTCAGTTATCGACTCAGCAATGCCGGGTGTAAATCATTATCATCATACAAATAATTTGAGGGATCCCAGTTGCTGCCGCACTTTTGCCTGTCCAGCCTATGGGGGATCCCCGGCAGGGAGGGCTTTTCTTCGCTACCCTAGAGCTAGGTTAGAGAGGGGGATCGCCAGCGATGAGCCACTACGGAGGCCGTACCGCACAGCTCAGCTCCGTCAGGTTGGGAGGACGGCGTTCCCGCCCGCGTCGGGGCCGGGCCCTACAACTGGGGATCCTCGGCTTTTTGCTGGGGCTGGGGGCGATGGGGGCAGCCTGGTGGTACACCATTGGGCCGCGGCAAACCCTTTCCCTGTATTGGCTGACCAGTGCCGACAACTCCATTTACTATGTGCAGCAAGAGCGCACGGTTCGCGCCTTCGACGCTCAGGAAGCCATCCGCCTGGCTCTGGAGGAGCTGATTGCCGGCCCCAGGGATCCCCACCTTACCAGCGCCATTCCACCCCAAACTCAGGTGTTGGATGTGCGGGTGGAGGGCGACGATATTTTCCTCAACTTCTCCCCCGAATTCACGCAAGGGGGGGGATCCACGGCGATGATGAGCCGGATTGCGCAGGTGCTCTACACGGCCACCAGCCAAAACCCCGGCGCCCGGGTTTGGATCTCGGTGGAAGGCCGTGCCCTAGAAGTGCTGGGGGGCGAGGGGCTGATCCTGGATCAACCCCTGACACGGGCCTCGTTTGTGCCCGGCTTTCAACTGCCGGCAGAACCTGAGGCGGAGCCGACAACCCCAAAGGACTCGGTCTCGCTGATGCAGTCGCCAAAGCATCGCGTAGCGATAACGGCCTCTTGAGGCGGAAACCATGAACTGGTTCCAGCGAGTGGGCAGCAGTTTTCTCCTGACCGGTCAGGTGATTCTGCATCTGATGCGGGGTCGTATCCATCGCCGCAACACCCTAGATCAGCTTTCGGCGGTAGGGCTGGAGTCGCTGCTGATTGTTCTGATTACGGCGGTGGTGATCAGCGGTGTTTTCACCATCCAGTTGGCGCGGGAGTTCATCAACTTTGGCGCTTCCTCCCTAATTGGGGGAGTTTTGGCGATTGCCCTTGCCCGCGAGCTGACACCGGTGGTGACGGCGGTGATCTTGGCCGGACGGGTGGGATCCGCCTTTGCCGCCGAGCTGGGCACCATGAAGGTCACGGAGCAGATCGATGCTCTGCTGTTGTTACGCACCGATCCGGTGGATTATTTGGTGATCCCGCGGGTGCTGGCTGCGGGGCTGATGCTGCCGGTGCTCACCATCCTCTCCCTGCTGACGGGGCTGGTGGGGGGGATGATCATCTGCGCTTCGGCCTACAACATCTCTCCTGCAGTGTTTCTCAACTCGGCGCAAACCCTTCTGAGCTCCTGGGATTTGCTCGTCTGTTGTTTTAAGGCGATGGTGTTTGGGTCTTTGATCGCCATTGTCGGCTCCAACTGGGGCCTTTCCACCAGCGGAGGGGCCAAGGGGGTGGGCCGCTCCACCACCGATGCGGTGGTTACGGCGCTGCTGGGCGTGTTTGTCACCAACTTCCTTATTTCTTGGCTGTTGTTTCAGGGGCCGGGGAGCGCCCTCAGCCGCGCCCTGTAGCACTCCTGCTGTCGCGTTGTTCGCGCGAGCGTTGCGGGGCAATATTGAGAGAGCTAGGATGGGATCCCTTGCCATCGCCCGGATCCCCACCCTTCGCGTCAGCGGTGCAGAGCACTTTGCGAGTAGAACTGCAGATTTTCCGACAGTTGCCGCCGGAGCCGCCCCGCTGGCAATCCTTCTGGCTGGAGACATCCCCTGGAGCCACCATTCTCGATTGCCTCAACCAGATCAAGTGGGAGCAGGATGGCAGCTTGGCCTTCCGCAAAAACTGCCGCAACACCATCTGTGGCAGTTGCGCCATGCGCATCAACGGTAGGGCAGCCTTGGCTTGTGGCCGACATGTGGGCGAAGAGCTGGATCCCCGCAGCCCCCAGCCGCAGCCTATTCGCATCGGCCCTCTGGGAAACCTGCCCGTTCTGCGGGATCTGGTGGTGGATATGCAGCCCTTCTGGAACGATCTCAGCCGGGTGGATCCCTTTGTCAGCACGGCGGGGCGACGCATCCCGGAGCGAGAGTTTTTACAGCTGCCTGCCGAACGGGAGCATCTCAACGCTGCCGGTGGCTGTATTCTCTGCGGAGCCTGCTATTCCGATTGCAATGCCAAAGAGGTGAACCCAGAGTTTGTCGGCCCCCATGCTCTGGCCAGAGCCAACCGCCTCGTCCAAGACAGCCGCGACAGCCAACGGGAACAACGCCTGCAGGCTCTGGATAGCTTGGCTGGTGTCTGGGGCTGTACCCGCTGCTGGAACTGCAACAGCGTCTGCCCGATGGGCGTGGCACCTCTGGATCAAATCACCGAACTCAAACAGGGGATCCTCTCCCGCCCTGTAGACAAGACCGCTGCTCTGCCCACCGACCGTTCCCCATCGCACGCTGTTCGCGCTATTCGGACGGAGTCCTTGCGCATAGCCATCCGCCACCGCAAGACTCTGGTGCAACTGGTGCGCTCTGGTGGTTGGATAGATGAGCGCCGCTTTGCCCTGCAGGTGGTGGGCCGGGATCCCAAAGGGCTGCTCAGCTTGGTGCCTTTGGGTCTGCGCCTGTTGGCCAGGGGCAAATTTCCCTTTCGCTTCCAGCCCTCTGCAGGGGCGGCGACGGTACGGCGGCTTATCGACACAGTTAGGCAGGAAGGAAGGGATCCCCTCTAGGCTCCGGGTTTGAGGTTGTCTTGGCCGGAAATCAATCTGGCACTCAAAATCCGATCCCCCACTTTGATGTGGCGCAGCACCTCCGTTCCCTCGGTAACGTACCCGAACACGGCATAGCGGCCATCCATGAGGTTTAACCCCGCCGGGGTGAGATCCGGCTCAGCCATAAAGATGAAGAACTGAGAAGAGGCGCTGTTGGGATCGTCGGGATAGCGGGCCATGGCCACCGTCCCTTCGGCGGAAAAGGGCAGAGCCGGTTCCACATCCCACAGGCCCATCTGATCAAAAGTCTGGCCGTAGCGGGGCATCACCTCGCCTTTGGCGCGAATCTCCATGGGGATGGTGCGAACCTTGCCCGTGGCCGGATCCACATAGCCATCGGCAGGGCCAGGGGGATCCCCGGCCTGCGCCAGGAAGAAGGTCTCCACCCGGTCAAAGGTCAGGCCATCGTAGAAGCCCCGCTGCACCAGGTCGGCAAAGTTGCCGGCAGTGATGGGGGCGCTGTAGCCATCTAAGGTGATCACCATGCGCCCAGCGGTGGTGTTTAGCTCCACCTCTGCCCGCCCCAAGAGCTGAGGTTTGTCGGCATACTCAGCAGGCACTGTGTAGGGGAAAGCCCCCACCCAGTTGTTTTCCAGGGATCCCAACTCGTCCACTAGACGGTCGTAGGCAGCGCGGGCCTCTTCTTTACCCTTGGATTTGCGCTCGCTGGCTTGGCCGATCACCCGCAACTGCTCCCGCAGCGCAGCCATCTGTTCAGAGGCTGGGGTCACCCGATCCGGGGGCAAGCCGGCCAGCAGGGAATCTCCATAGCGATCCAAGAGGTGCTCTACCTGGCGCACATCTCCCCGCACTGCCGACCAGCGGTTGTACTTCAGGTCGGCGTCGATTTTGGAGATGGCTTCATCAACCTCCAGCAGCTTCGTTTCTGAGATGGGTAGCGCCCGCCGCAAGAGGGTACGTGGATCGGTAATGGCATCCCCCTGGGGCAGAGCCAAGGCCGGGATCCCCCAGAGCGCCACCCCGCAGAGCAGAGCAGCTACGTAGAGGCCAATCCGGCAAAGGGATCCCTGCCGCCAAAAGCCTTGGGCAAGCTGCACCATGGTTTCCACCGACTTGCAAAACCACTCCTGTCTCAGCCTGACATCCCACCGTCACAGGCGGCAAGCGTTGTCAGACCTCGATTGAGATTTCAACGACTGGCGTGCTCCACCTGGGGGAAAGCCGTTATCGCTACGCAACGCTTTTGCAACCGCGATAGCAAAGACGGAGTTCTCAGAGGGCATGACTACACGGCTCTCCTACCTAGGAACGGTGACCTCGAAGCGGACGACACCGGCTGAGCCAGAACTGCCTCCCCCCACGTTCACCACCACCACGCCGTTGGGGTTGCTGATGCCCCCACAAGCAGGCGGCACGGCCCCACCCGGCGGAATGAAGGCCCCCCTATCCCCATCTTGGGCGTCGCTAAGGGCCACAGGGGATCCCCCTGTGCTCACCGACAGGCTGCCCGGCACATACTGCAAGCCAGGCGCCAAGGGATCGCACACCACAAAGGTGGAAGCGGGCGAGTCCAGCAGGAAGTAGATGGCAAACTGCACCCGCGCTCCGGGGCGCACCGGCAGGTTGATGGCCCCCTGCAGGAAGGTGCTAGCTCCGCCCGGCCAAGGGATCCCTGGGTTGTCGTTGGGGTCGGTGGGCTCGTCGAAGAATTCGGGGATAGGAGTTCCGTTGAGAGCGGTAATCCGCTTGACCAGTCGGATCCCTTCGCCTGGGGGTGCCGGGCTGGGGGTCGGGGTTGTACCTGGGCTCGGCGTCGGTGTTGGCGTCGGTGTCGGTGTTGGCGTGGGCGTTTCCGTCGGCGTCGGTGTTGGTGTCGGTGTTGGCGTTGGTGTCGGAGTTGGAGTTTGTGTATGTGTTGGGGTTGTGTAGTCTTTCATGGTGAGGGTGAGTTAGTGAGTGAGTGTGTGGTTCTGGGGGGGGGTGGG